>JAPHRD010000003.1 GCA_026196225.1 Motiliproteus sp. | reverse complement strand
CTATCGGCGAAAGTGAGCTGGTGATCCATCGAGCATTCCCCAAATCATGAAGGTAAGGATTATCTCATGCCAGGGACTTAATCACAGGATCCCTAGCTAGGCCCTAAGCGCTGCAGATTATTCGTCTATGCTTCGTCTACTTGTTGCAAATATGTGGGCGAAACAATGGATAATGCAGAAATCTTATGGACCCCCGCTGGTACCTCCTTACCTTCTCTGGGCGCGCGATCTCTAACTGATGTGTCTGATGGCGATACGCCAAATATTCGAATGCCGATTCGGATGCTGTCGATCGATACGCCGGAAGTGACCGCTCGATCCGATAGGGGGGCGGCTAAAGTGGATAAAGAATTCAGGCAATTAGCAAAATGGATTAAAAGCGGAGATGCGCCGGTCAGCGAGACTTTCGCCAGCTATATTTTGCCCAGGCTAGAAGACGTGGATGCCGGCACCTTGCAGTATGTCCAGGGGAAGCAGGCCAGTGCTCACTATAAAGCGATTATCGAGGAAAAGCTGACCAAGCCCAGTGGCGCAAAGCGTAAACTTTTTGTGCGTAGCCCAGAGCCACCCTTTGATGGTTCCGGTCGTTTGTTGGCGTATGTAGGGCCCTCTTATAGCCCGAAAGATCGAGCTGCCATGAGCCGGCGCGAGCGAGCGACTTTTAATCTGAATATGATCGAAAGCGGTTGGGCAGCGCCTTTTATTCTTTACCCAACGATTCCCGGTGAGCTAGATTTGCCTCTGTTTATTGAGATTGCAGTGGAGGCTCAGGAGGCGAAGAGAGGTCAGTATCAGGATCCTTTATCGTTGCCCGGTTACGAATACCGTATGTGCGAAAAACTCTATGAAATCACCAAAAAAATGGTTGGTGGCAAAAGGCTGAGTGATAAACAACGTAAGGCGTGGCGAACCAGATACTGTGCTGATATGCGAGACCGCAAGCTCTATGGCCAGGAGGACTACATGGAAATCCCTCAGCCCTACCGGTTATGGATCTGGCCGGATGATCTGCAAAAGTCGATTTCGATGCTGAATCTAGTGCCGGTTAGTTGATTTTGCAGGACATTAACAGGTGATAGCGCGGTTCACTCAGGGTATATTTTCAATCTCTTAATCCACTAGAGATTAGATAATGACGCAACCCTACGGTTCTCACAGCAAAGTCATCGGCTACATTTTGTGGATCTTTGGTTTTCTTGGATCTCATCGATTTTATTTCGGTCGTCCCATCTCCGGGACGATCTACTTTTTCACTCTGGGGTTGTTTTTGATCGGCTGGATTGTCGATCTGTTTCTTATCCCCAGCCTGGATGAAAGCGCGGACGCGAGATTCTCCATCGGTGAAAAAGACTACACTGTGAGCTGGATCTTGCTTACGTTTCTGGGCATTTTTGGCATCCACCGTTTCTATCTGGGTAAATGGGTTTCGGGGTTGATCTGGATGTTAACCGGCGGATTGTTCTTGTTCGGCGTGCTCTATGATCTCTGGACCTTGAACACCCAGATTGATGAGGTGAACCGGGGTGTGGAGTAGTGTAAGGGTGTAGTGTTGTGTAGAGGGTGGAGTAGTTAAGATCCCCGTCATCGCAGTATCGCCGCCCCAGCCATTCACAGGATTACTTTACTCGTCTGCAACCCTCTACAACACCCCTGAGACTCCATTATGGATAAAGACGTTTTTCTAAATATCATCGACGCTACGCCTTTGGTATCTATCGATCTGATTCTGGAAGACAGTACCGGTTGTGTGCTCCTGGGAACCCGTAGCAACCGACCGGCGCAGGGCTTTTGGTTTGTGCCGGGTGGTCGAATTCGCAAGGGTGAGACCCTGGCTGCTGCCTTTGAGCGGATATCTTCAACCGAACTCGGCTATGCGCTGAACATTGCTGATGCGGAACTGCTGGGTGCCTACGACCATATGTATCCAGATAACTTTCACGGCACTGAGGGGATCGAAACTCACTACGTTGCCCTGGGATACAGGGTGCGAGTACCCGAGGGCTTTCAGTTTATTGGTGATGATCAGCACACCGCAATGCGCTGGTGGGACAAGCAAACACTGCTGAGCGCCAACGATGTTCACCAAAACACCAAGGCCTATATCCGCTAGAGACGTTATTGCTGGCTGCAACCTGTTGTTCTCATCTAGACTCAGTCTATGGCCATGCTCGATCATTACCGTCCCAAACAATCCCAGGCTACAAAGCGCGGATGAAATGTCTGGACAGTAAGAATTGATCCCTGGAAAACCCCTTTGCCCTTCTAAAAGCTACTGTCGGAATCCGCCGATAGATTTACAATAGCCCTAGTGCATTCTGATTCAGAGAGAATAATAACGAGTATGACTGTAGGCAGTTCAGACACCCAGCCCGATATCGTCGGCGGCGGTACCAAAAAGATCCTCTACACCCTCAATACCGTGCGTAAAATCGGCCTTGGTAAGAGCGCCAAAGCGCTGAAGGCCAACAATACCTGCAAGGCCTGTGGGCTGGGGATGGGTGGTCAGCGTGGCGGCATGGTTAACGAGCTGGACGAGTTTCCCTCGGTCTGCAACAAGAGTATTCAAGCCCAGTCCACCGATATTCAACCGGCGATTCCCGAAGAGGTGTTTGCCCATCCTATCGCTGAATTTCGCAAGCTTAGCGGAAAAGAGCTGGAGAGCCTGGGGCGTCTGAATACCCCTTTGCACAAGTCTGCCAACAGTAACTATCTAAAGCCGGTCACCTGGGAGTGGGCGCTGGAGCAGATCGTCGCCAAGTTTGCAGCCACAACGCCGAAACGTAGTTTTTTCTATTCATCCGGGCGTGCCTCCAATGAGGCTGGGTTTGTTTTACAGATGCTGTCGCGGCTTTACGGCACCAATAACGTCAACAACTGCTCCTACTACTGCCATCAGGCTACCGGCGTTGGGCTGGGGACCACGGTTGGCACAGGTACCGCGACGGTGGAACTTGAGGATCTGGGAGATTGTGACCTGGTGTTTGTGATTGGAGCCAATCCCTCCTCGAACCATCCCCGGTTGATCCATCAGTTGAAAAACTGCCGTGATCGCGGCGGCGATATCATTGTCATCAACCCCGCCAAAGAACCGGGGCTGGTGCGCTTTGCGGTGCCCAAGAGTCCCCGTTCGCTGATCAAGGGGGGCTCTGAAATTGCGTCCAGCTATCTGCAGCCCAATATCGGTACCGATCTGGCACTGCTCACCGCCTTGGGTAAATGGATTCTGGAAAACGGTGCCATCGATCAGACCTTTATCGAGCAACATACTCACAACTTTGCTGCCTACCGTGAGCAGCTAGAGAGTGCCGACTGGGATGAATTGTGTGATGCCACGGGGCTGACTCGTGATGCCATTGCTGCCACCGCCGAGATCTACGCCCGTGCCGAAAAGGTCGTGTTTGCCTGGGGCATGGGGATTACTCATCACCGCCACGGCAGTGAAAACGTTGAGGCGATTGCCAACCTGGCATTGCTACGGGGAATGATCGGTAAGCGCTACGCCGGTTTGTTGCCGCTGCGTGGTCACAGCAACGTCCAGGGCATCGGTACTATTGGTGTGAAGCCGGTACTGCCAGCACAGGTGTTTGATGCCATGGAGCAGCATCTGGGAGTGGATCTTCCCACACAAACCGGATTGGATACTCTGGGCTGTCTCCAGCAAGCCCACGACGGCGATGTTGATATCGCGCTGTTGATGGGCGGAAACCTCTACGAGGCGACGCCGGATACCCGCTGGTCCGAAGAGGCGTTTAACCGTATTGGGTCCAAGGTGTACCTGACCACTACTTTGAATCGGGGCCATGTGCACGGTATCGATCAGGGTGAGGTATTTATACTGCCAGTCACCGCCCGTGACGAGGAGTGGCAGCCGACGACCCAAGAATCGATGTTTAATTTTGTTCGACTCAGCGATGGCGGTATTGAACGACTCAGCAACACCCGCCCTGAGAGCGATATCCTCTGCGAAATTGGCACAGGATTGCTGCCCGATTGCGGCGTCGATATTGACCAGTTCCGTTCTCACAATCGGGTCCGTGAGGCGATTGCAGAAGTGGTTCCCGGCATGGAAAAGATGGTTGATATCGGTGTCGCCAAGGAGGAGTTCCATATCAACGGTCGGGTGCTGCACGTCCCAGAATTTAAGACCGCAGATAGCAAAGCGAGCTTTGTTGCGCACCAGTGGCAAGCCAGTATCCGACTGGATCAGGATTATCCTTTGACCTTGATGAGTGTCCGCAGTGAAGGTCAGTTCAACTCCATTGTTTATGAAAATAGCGATCAATACCGGGGTACCGAAGATCGCTGGGTGCTGATGATGGGGCCGGCGGATATCAAGGGTTTGGGACTGAAGGCTGGCGATACCGTGACCCTGTGCTCGGCTTATGGTGAGATGGCAGGCTTGGTCATTCACCCCTTTGATCTGCCGCCGGGAAATCTGATGGCTTACTACCCTGAATGCAATGTGTTGATCGGCCGCGACGTTGATCCGCGCAGTAAAACACCGGCGTTTAAGTCGGTATCTGTCAGGGTGCAGCCTTAGCTGATACGGGTTTTTTAAGAGAAATGCAGTGGGCAAACTATACTGATAGGAGATCGATCAGGTTGTAGGTTATGAGCAAAATTAAGAATCCTCAGGAGAACAAAGCCCTCAGTTACGCGAAGGACCGGCGCAATGCTTACGGGGAGAACGACAAGAGCAGTCGTAAAAATATCCGCAAGAATAAACGGCTCAAGGCGCGGGCGGAACGTTCCAGTCAGGGAAAGCTGAAGAATCTCAGCGCCCATTCTCTGGATGATGATTACGCCTTGGATGTGGAAGCCGACGTCAATGCCGCGTTGAAGAAAAAGCGTGCCTTTGGCTTTCGAAAAATGCCTGACCAATCCCTAAAAGATCATATTGATCAGCAGAAACGTAAAGGCCGGGAACGCAAAGGGCGTCGAGCTGATGGCTGAAGCCATAAAACTACAACTCTATTTCGGATCGCCCATTCAGGGTGAGGTAGCCATTGCTCATCGCAACCTGATGCTGGTGTTTCAGGTGAATTGTCCGGGGTGTCTGATCCACGGCTTCCCACAACTACAACAACTGGCTGAGCGTTTTCCTGACCTTAACTGTTTTGCTCTTTCAACCGCCTTCGAGGACTTTGCTCTTAATACCGAGCGCAATACCCGTTTACTGGTGGAGCAGGGGGAGTTGGTGCAGGCCAGTAAACGCTACTTCCAAAATCTGGGGCAGCAAAAACTGCCCTATAGCATCGAACTACCGGTGGTGATGGATCGGTTGCTCTCCGCTGAGCAGATCAGCGAGTTGCCCACCAAAGTGTTGGGTGCCCTGGAGCCAGATTCTCTATCGCCTCAAATACAACAGGTGGTGCGTAATCAAATTGATCGTAGCCTGTTAGCACTGGCCCGCAGTGGCCGAACCTTTCTCAATAATCAGTTGCAAGGAACGCCCAGCTGGCTGCTGTTTGATGAGCAACTAGAGATCAAATCTCAGTGGTTTGGTCACCGTGAAATTGAGCAGATCGCCACTGAA
The DNA here is from genome assembly GCA_026196225.1 of Motiliproteus sp. Lineage (GTDB taxonomy): Bacteria > Pseudomonadota > Gammaproteobacteria > Pseudomonadales > Balneatricaceae > Motiliproteus. The sequence goes on along the minus strand of JAPHRD010000003.1, from coordinate 65,811 downwards.
ATATCTTCCTATTTGTGACCCTGGGTCCCTCTCCAAAATTCTGGATGGCTAACTTCTGATCACCAAAAAACACAAGATGTAGTGTTTACTTTGGTTTTTAAAATGCATATCTTGTCGCTCAGCTATGGTTCACACCTAAAACTAGGTTGTGCTAAGAGGGAATCTGGTGAAAATCCGGAACTGACGCGCAACGGTAATTGGGAACGAAAGCGACCGATCTCAGGATCAGGCACCAGAGGATATTCCGCTGGCAAGCCGTCGCTGTAGGAGGCAGTTAATCACTGTCGAGCCCCTAAGTCCGAAGACCTGCCTGGCGAGTTAAGTATTCACTGAGTGCTCAGTGGCTTAACTGAATGTTTTCATACCTTCGCGATCAAGGTCTTGGATTTACAGCGGGTTTTTGGTTTCTAGCCGAAGTGTTAATGCCCCCTGTGTATCTTTTCCTGCGTGAAGGCCAACATCATTAACGCGCAGGGAAAGACTATGACTTCACTGGCCTCTTCAGCGGCACACGCCGTTCATCCTCCGACAGATAATCCATCTGCTGATACTCCACCGGCACGGTTCCGGGTCACCAAACGTGATGGCAACAGCACCGATTTTCAATCCGACAAAATCTCCATCGCGATAACCAAGGCGATTCTTGCCGTCGAGGGGCAGCAGGCCTCTGGCTCCAGTCGTGTCAAAGAGAGCGTTTACGCCATGGTTGAAGATATCAATCAGCGTTTTCGCAAAACCTACCCTTCGGGTGGGTCCATCAATATTGAGGATATACAGGATCAGGTTGAGCTGGTGCTGATGCGTAATGGTCTTCACGCCGTAGCCCGAGCCTACGTGCTTTATCGGGAAGAACATGCACGCCTGCGACCGCAGCAGGTGACCGTTCCGGGGCTAGATGCCATCAACGTAACCCAAAATGATGGTTCCTTAAAACCACTGGATGAGCAGCGAGTCGCGCAACTGGTTATACAAGCCTGTGAGGGTCTGGAGCAGGTGGACCCGAGCCTGCTTATGGAGATTGTTCAGGGCAACCTTTACAACGGTATCAAGCAGCAGGATGTAGTCACAGCGCTGGTAATGGCGGCCCGCTCGTTGATTGAGATGGAACCCAACTACAGCTTTGTCAGTGCTCGACTATTGCTGGATGGTTTGCGTAGTGAGGCGCTGACCTCCCTCAGCATCGTCGAACAGGCTGCTCTTAAGGAGATGTATCAGTTCTATCCGTTAGCTCTGCAGGCGGCAATCAAACATGGGATCGAGCATCAGTTGTTGGATCCGGCGTTGCTGGGGTTCGACCTGGAGCAATTAGGCGAAGCCTTGCTGCCAGAGCGGGACCTGCAGTTTACCTATCTGGGATTGCAAACACTCTATGATCGTTATTTTCTGCATTGGCAGGAGGTTCGGTTTGAACTCCCGCAGGTGTTCTTTATGCGGGTGTCCATGGGGCTGGCGTTGCGGGAAGACAATCCGGCCCAACGAGCGATCGAATTTTACCAACTGCTCTCCTCGTTTGATTACATGGCCTCAACCCCCACTTTGTTCAATGCCGGCACTTGTCATTCGCAGCTCTCCTCCTGCTATCTGACGACGGTCGACGACAGCCTGGAGGGCATCTACGGAAGCCTTAAGGATAACGCCTTGTTGTCCAAGTGGGCCGGTGGATTAGGCAATGACTGGACCCCGGTCCGTGCTCTTGGTGCTGCTATCAAAGGTACTAACGGTCAATCTCAGGGGGTGGTGCCGTTTCTGAAAGTAGTCAACGATACTGCTGTGGCGGTGAACCAGGGCGGTAAGCGCAAGGGAGCGGTATGTGCCTATCTTGAAAGCTGGCATCTGGATATCGAAGACTTTCTGGAGCTTCGCAAAAACACCGGCGATGAACGCCGCCGCACCCACGATATGAACAGTGCCAACTGGATTCCAGACCTGTTTATGAAGCGGGTATTTGAGGAGCAAGACTGGACCTTGTTCTCCCCCGATGACGTGCCTGACCTGCACGATCTCTATGGCAAAGCCTTTGAAGAACGTTATCACTATTACGAAGGGTTGGCGGATCAGGGCGAGATCGGGCTGTTTAAGCGTGTGCCCGCCAAGGAACTGTGGCGCAAAATGCTATCGATGCTTTTCGAAACCGGGCACCCCTGGATCACTTTTAAGGATCCTTGCAATCTGCGCTCGCCACAGCAGCATAAGGGCACAGTTCACTCGTCCAATTTATGTACCGAGATTACGCTCAATACCAGCCAAGAGGAGATCGCGGTCTGTAATCTGGGGTCAGTGAATCTGGCCAATCATATTGTCGATGGTGAACTGGATCCTGAGCGCCTGAAGGCGACGGTAAAAACTGCCGTACGGATGCTGGATAACGTTATTGATATCAACTATTACGCGGTGCCCCAGGCGAAAACGGCCAACCAGCGTCATCGCCCGGTGGGGCTGGGATTGATGGGATTTCAGGATGCGCTGTACCAGTTAAAGTTGCCCTATGCGAGTATCGAAGCGGTGCATTTTGCCGACCGGTCGATGGAGCTGATCAGCTATTACGCTATTGAATCTTCTGCCTTGCTGGCGAAAGAGCGGGGCCGTTACCAAAGCTATGATGGGTCTCTGTGGTCCCAGGGGATTCTACCGATCGATTCCCAGAAGCTACTGGCAGAACAGCGCAGTGAGTGCTATCTGGTGACGGATTATTCACAACAGTTGGATTGGCAACCCTTGCGTCAGTTAGTGGCGGAACACGGCATGCGCAACTCCAACGTTATGGCGATTGCCCCTACCGCGACCATCTCCAATATTGTCGGTGTTTCTCAATCCATCGAACCTACCTACCAAAACCTTTTTGTTAAATCGAATCTGTCCGGTGAATTTACTGTGGTTAACCCCTGGTTGGTGAAAGAGCTTCGCGGGCTTGGATTGTGGGATTCGGTGATGGTGAATGACCTCAAGTACTACGACGGCAGTCTGGCAGATATCGAGCGGGTTCCTGACGAGATCAAAGCCCGTTATGCCACCGCATTTGAGGTGGATCCCCGCTGGCTGGTGGAAGCTGCTGGCCGTCGTCAAAAGTGGATTGACCAGGCCCAGAGCCTCAATCTCTATATGGCTGAGCCATCCGGAAAACAGCTGGATAATCTCTATAAAACGGCCTGGAGCCGTGGGCTCAAAACCACCTATTACCTGCGCTCGCTGGGAGCGACTCAGATGGAGAAACACAGCACATCGGATGCAGTTGAACCGGCACCCGAGTCTCCCAAGTTCTGCTCCATTGACGATCCAGACTGCGAAGCCTGCCAATAAAACCGAATCAAGACTTTGGTGCTGATTTAGTTGGCGCCAATAGGAGATTAACTATGTTTCAGCCAGATTGGGACAATCCGTTGGAAGCGGCAATTCCTTCCCCTCAATCCTTTCAGCCAGAGCAACAGACGGTCACCGACAGCGCGGCTGTAACGCCTTTGCTTGAGGCACTACCTCCCATCAATCCCGACGATAAGCGGGTGGTGAATGGCATGACTGACATCAATCAGCTGGCTCCCTTCAAATATCCCTGGGCGTGGCAGTATTTCCTCAATGCCAACAAAAATCACTGGACGCCGCTGGATATCAATATGACTGCCGATGTCCATGATTATCACCACCGACTGACGTCTGAAGAGAAACATATCTACGAGAACGTGCTGTCCTATCTGACCACCTCCGATATTCTGGCGATGCGAAATATCGGTTTGGCAGTGATGGAGAAGATGAGCGCACCAGAGCTACAGATATACCAAGCCCGACAGGTTTATGAGGAATCGATGCATACCTGGACCTATCAGCATTGCATTGAAACCCTGGGCTTGGATCAGGGCGAGATCTATAACCGCTATCGGGTCGTGCCGGCCATTCATCGTAAGATACGAATTGCCAATCAGCGTTTGGAATCGGTCTTGAGTACTCAGATAGATCTCAGTAATCGTGATGATCTGGAACAGTTCGTCATGGCTTATACGTTTTTTGCTGGGGTGTTCGAGGGTTGCTGGTTCTACAACGGTTTCAGCCCGATCTTTGCGTTACAGCGACGAGGGCTGATGAAGGGAACAGCGGAACAGTTGCAATACATCATGCGCGATGAAGTAATGCATGCTGCTTTCGGAATACGGGTGGTCAAACAGATTTTAGAGGAAGAGCAGCTGAAGCTTGATCCCAAGGCGATGGAGCTCATGTGGGAGGAGGCAGAAGCAGCAGAGCAGAGCTATGCAGACTATCTGCTGCAGGAGCCGATTCTTGGTTACTCGGCGGAGAATCATATCGAGCAATTCCGCTTTATCGCCAATCGTCGTGCCAAGCAGTTGAATCAACCGGAGCCATTTCCCAATGCCCGGAATGCGCTACCCTGGCTGGACGAACAAGCCAGCTTGCGTAAAGAGAAAAACTTTTTTGAAACCCGCGTCACCGAATATCAAACTGGGGGATCTTTGCAGTGGTAGCGTTTTAATCTAACCCTCAGTGGATACTAAAAACAGGCGCGGATCGCTGGATTGATCTGCGCCGCTCGTTTACCGATTGAAGATTCGGGAGTAACCTTTTAAGGCGCTGTCAGTCTGGAGTTGTAAGTAAGGAAAAGCGAACTAGGAACAGCGTACTGACAAGGTGAGATTGTCCGGATTATGTCTGATGTTGAAAAGCTGCTGAAGCAAGTGCGAGACTGCCGGCTCTGTGAGGCACAGCTGCCCTTGGGGCCTCGGCCTGTGGTTCAGCTGGATCCTGATGCTCGGATTCTGATCGTCGGTCAGGCACCGGGGCGTAAGGTTCACGAGACCGGTATCCCCTTTAATGATCCCAGCGGTAAGCGCTTACGGGAGTGGTTGGGGATCAGTTCGGAGGTTTTTTACGATCCACAAAAGATAGCACTGCTACCCATGGGGTTTTGCTATCCCGGCACCGGAAAATCTGGAGACCTGCCACCACGGCCTGAGTGTGCCAAGGCGTGGCGCGAACCGCTGCTCAACCAGATCAAGAATCTGCAACTGACCTTGGTGATTGGCCAGTATGCCCATGCGTACCATTTCAGTGGTCCGAAGATGAGTCTTACCGAACGGGTTCAACACTGGCAGGATTATCTGCCCAATCGGATTCCACTGCCTCACCCCAGTCCTCGCAATAATCTATGGTTGCGGCGTAACCCCTGGTTTGAGGCTGAGTTGCTGCCTGTGCTGAAGGCGAGGGTGACTGAAGTGCTGGCGTGACTTGAACCGTTTTCCGGACCATGAGTCGTTTAAATGCCGACGATTACACTATCTGTTTTTACTCTCGGCGCGTATCATGCGGTTTTTAAACCTTCCTGACCATTCGACGAGAATTTAAGATGACCCAGCTAACGCAAGATTTGGAACAAAACTATCGTATCTTTATCGAGGATGCTTTGGATTCTGGACAGGTTTGGGCGCTAAAGTCGAAAGATGGGTGGGTGTTCTGCGAATCTGAAGAGTTTGAAGAGACCGATGTAATCCCGGTGTGGTCCAATGAGTCCGATGCCAAGGCACAATGTTCCGATGAGTGGGCCAACAACAAAGTAGAGTCTATTGACCTGAAGTCCTTTGTTGAAAATTGGCTAACGGGTATGGATGAAGACGGCCTTTTGGTTGGACCAAACTGGAATGCTGATATGGAAGGTCTGGAAGTTGAGCCGGGTGAATTAGCTCACGAATTGTTTGAAGCGGATGCTTAACAATTGAGTTGTAGCTAGCATTTTAACAAGCGGTGTTTCAATGCTCCCCGCCGATCAAAAAGAGAGGCCGTTTATTCCTGTGAGTAAACGGCCTCTCTTTTTTGCGATTACTTAACGCTTAAAATAACCCCTCGTTGATCCACAGATGCACCCACACACTGGCGGCATAACCTAGGAATATCACCGGAGTCCATTTCAGGTGGCCGAAGAAGGTGTAAACCCCTCGTGCCTGACCCATGACCGCAACTCCTGCGGCAGAACCTACCGATAACAAGCTGCCACCGACACCCGCTGTTAGGGTGATTAGTAGCCATTGCCCTTGTGACATCTGAGGGTCCATAGTCAGTACCGCAAACATCACTGGAATGTTATCGATGACCGCGGAGATAATCCCCAGCATGACGTTGGCGCTAGTGGGATCCCACTGGGTATAGAGCAGGTCCGACATCATCGCCAGATAGCCCATAAAGCCGAGACCACCCACGCACATGATTACTCCGTAGAAAAATAGCAGGGTATCCCACTCGGCCCGGGCCACACGGTTGAAAACATCGAAGGGCACTACGCTACCGAGATATCTGAGTTTTTCTTCGTTACCTTCCTGTTCTGCCTGCATACGCTTTTTCTCCAGGCTTTTTGGCAGGGTCATGCGCAGGTAATAACCAAAGAACTGTAGATAACCGAGACCGGCCATCATGCCCAGTACAGGGGGCAGATGGAGGAAGGTGTGGCAACTTACCGCTGAGGCGATAGAGAGCAAGAAGAGTAGCGTAAAGCGCTTCGCTCCTCGCTTCATTTCGATAACTTCAGCGTCTCCGTGAGGCTTTTGGTTTTTGATAAAGAAGCTCATCACCAACGCTGGGATAAGGAAGTTAACTAGTGAGGGTACTAGCAGGGAGAAGAAGTCCTGGAATGGAATGATCCCTGCCTGCCACACCATCAGCGTGGTGATATCGCCAAAGGGGCTGAATGCCCCGCCAGCGTTGGCGGCCACCACGATATTGATGCAGGATAGATTGATAAACTTATTATCCCCTTCGGCGACCTTCATCACCACCGCGCACATCAGCAGGGCAGTGGTGAGGTTATCGGCAATGGGGGAGATAAAAAATGCCAGAAAGCCGGTCAGCCAAAACAGTTTCCGGTAATCGAAGCCTTTGCGAATCATCCAACTTCGAAGGGCATCGAAGACCCGCCGCTCTTCCAGGGTGTTGATGTAGGTCATCGCCACCAGCAAGAACAGCATCAGCTCCGCGAATTCCAGCAGGGTCGCCTTAAATGCATGTTCGGCATCATGGGTCAGGCCTTGCTGAATATAGGCCCAGCCGGCCAGTGCCCATATTATTCCTGCCGCCACCAAAACGGGTTTGGACTTACGCATGTGGAGCTTTTCCTCGAGAATTACCAAGGAGTAAGCAAGGACAAAAATAACCAACGCCAGATAGCCGATACCACTATCAGTCAGATCAATTTGACCGGTGGCGGAGGCGAGGGCGGGCGTCGTAAAAAAGAGGCTGGTAAGCAGTAACAACAGGGTCGGGCGAAGCAGGGATCCGTGCATAGAGTTCACCTATCTGTGCGGCTGAAAATGCTAGAGATACCAATTAATAGATTCTGCCATCAGTTGCAATGGTATTGATACTAAAAGAGTAGAACTTAGCGACAGAGCTATACTGTTGGAACCCTCTTTTAAGGGTGACAGTTGCTCTATGACTGACAAATCTATAGACCCCCTTCGAGACATTTTTAAGCGGCGTTACAGGTAGAGAATACCCATCAGGCGCTGATCAGAGTCGCCAAAGAAATGGGTGGTAATTGAATGGAACTGCGCGAACTGTGCAAATAATTTCGCGAGGTTTACCACCGATATTACTGAGAGGGTAGTACTGAGAAAATAGTACTGACAAACGGGTGTGTGGGCGGACACGATCGCGTGAATCCGCTGACCTGAACGCTGGTGGTCCTTTGGTTAGCTGTAGGTCCCCGGGGTTAAAAGTGGAGACCTCTTTGATACAAAGCTGTTAGCCCAGGATTAGAATTGATTTTCCTGGCCAACAGTCCCGTTTATTTAGGTGTGGAATTGCTAGCCGTGCGACTCCGATTTCTATTGCGCTGAGGCTTTGGTGCTCCATCACTGGTATTGGTTGTTTTGCCAGCGTGCCGACGGTTCTTGCCGGTGGGCTTGTGGCCGCGGGCAACATCACCGGAGCGTTGTCCATCCTGATGCCCTGGATTGGCGGCTTTGTTCTTGGGCTTTTTCGGCTTCTTGGCTTTGAATGGACGGGTATCCAGCTTTGAATCAGGCAACGGGTGAACGGGTTCGAAGCCCTCAACCGGTTTACGCTCAATCACCTGCTTGGTCAGTCGCTCGATATCCTTAAGCAGCTTGAATTCATCGGCGCAGACCAGTGAAACTGCATGGCCGGTAGCGCCAGCGCGACCTGTGCGGCCAATACGGTGGACGTAATCTTCGGAGACGTTGGGCAGGTCGAAGTTAACCACTTGGGGGAGCTGATCAATATCCAGGCCGCGGGCGGCGATATCGGTGGCTACCAGGGTGGAGATGGTTCCTTCTTTAAACTGAGCCAAGGCTTTGGTGCGTGCTCCCTGGCTTTTATTGCCGTGGATCGCCGAAGCTGTGATGCCTTGGGATTCCAGTTTCTTGGTTAAGCGGTTAGCACCGTGTTTGGTGCGGGTGAAAACCAACACCTGCTGCCATTGCTGTTCTTTGATCAATTTGATCAGCAGAGCCGTCTTTTTGGCTTTGTCTACCGGATACAAACTCTGTTCAACAGTCTTGGCCGCTGCGTTTTTGGGGGTGACAGAGATCTCCACCGGATTGTTAACCATGGTTTTGGCTAAGCTGCGGATCTCATCCGAGAAGGTGGCAGAGAACATCAGGTTTTGACGGTTCTTAGGCAGCAGTGCCAGGATTTTGCGGATGTCGTGGATAAAGCCCATATCCAACATCCGGTCGGCTTCGTCTAGTACGAGGATTTCCAGCTGCGTGAAGCGAACTGCTTTCTGGTTGTATAGATCCAGCAGTCGTCCAGGTGTCGCCACCAGAACGTCTACGCCACGGCGCAGTCTCATCATTTGTGGATTTATTTTAACGCCGCCGAATACCACCGCAGAACGCAGGGGCAGGTGTTTACCGTAAAGGCTGACGCTTTCGCCTACCTGAGCAGCCAGCTCCCGTGTAGGTGTCAAAATAAGTACCCGTGCCTGATTGGCTTGGGCCGGTTGGCCGTCAATCAGTTTTTCCAAAATGGGCAGCGTAAAGCCGGCTGTTTTCCCCGTGCCGGTTTGCGCGGCAGCCATCACATCATGGCCTTCAAGCACAGCAGGAATCGCTTCTGCCTGGATGGGAGAAGGGGTTTCATAGCCCTGTTCGCTGATCGCTTGCAAAAGCGCGTCAGACAGGCCGAGGGAGGCAAAGCTCATATCGTAGTCTCTAGTTCGCGGGGCCTTGGAGTCCAGCGAAAGACCGGAGCAGAAGGGCGGGGCGTGAAGCTTACAGTAACTGACCCGCTAGCGCTACAGCTGCCTGGCTTCTGCAGCTGTTTGTGATGCCGAAGAGGAGAGCCATTTTTGTCACAAATGACTCTGTCTGCCCGGCTCAACAGAGTGATCTGTTGAAGTGCCTAACAAGTTGAGTGTTGATAATTTCTTACGGGTTAAGGAAATTTAATCAACTTCTGCTGACAACTCAGTGCCTTCTGCTATTTTTATTGGTAGATAGTAGCAACGACCGCAGAAGCTTTGAGCGTAATGGTGAAATGGACATTGACCGCTGCGAGTTTCAGGAGTGTCTATGGAACCGAAAATTATCAGTTGCGTTTGCCACAGCACTGATGTCGACCCCTATATCGCTGTTGACCAGCTCCTTGTCAGCAGTCATGAGCATTTGGGTAGTCGAATTCCCCAGGCAGCTATCCTTTTTGCCGGGGTTGAGGTGGATCTGCATACCGTCAGCAATGGTCTCTTTACCCAGTGGCCAGACCTGCAGTTGATCGGATGCAGCACCGATGGTGAATTCTCCTCGGTGGAGGGGTTTACCCAAAACTCCCTGGTATTGGTGCTGTTCGCCTCAGATTGTATCGATATGGTGGCCGGTTATGTGGACAACCGACAGCCTGATCTCGGTTCCGAATGTCGCAGCAAGGTTGCAGCGGCTCGACAATTATCTTCTCAACAAGCTTCGCTCTGCATCTTGCTGTCTGACGTATTGGAGGGCAACGGTGAATCGGTGGTCAGTAACTTCACCGAGGCGTTCAACAACCAGGTGCCGGTAATCGGCGGGATGGCAGGTGATAACTGGCAATTCAGCCGTACCTTTCAGCTCTGCAATACCGATGTCTATGAGCACGGATCGGTATTTCTGCTGTTCGCCGGGCCGCTGCAATTCTCCTACGGGGTGGATTGTGGTTGGGAAGCTGTCGGTGAGATGGGCACTATTACTCGCTCTCAGGACAATGTGCTTTACGAGATTGATCATCAGCCAGCGTTGAATTTCTATCGTGATGCTCTGGGTAAGGAGGGATTGCCCAACGTTAAACTGCCGTTGGCGGTTTACGACAGTCATCAGAATTTTCGCTTTATGCGTACCTCGTTCTCCCGCTTTGATAGTGGCACTGGGGCGGTGACCTACTCGGGTAATATGCCGGAGAACAATAATGTTCGAATAACCGTGGTGAATTCAGACTCCATCATCTCCGGTACCGAAAATTCAGCCCAGAAGGCGACTCAGAACTTCCCTGTATCTTGCCCGGTGTCACTGGCTTTGTGCTTCTCCTGCGGGGCTCGGCGAGCCATGTTAGGCAAGCGGACCTCAGAAGAATTTCGCTGTGTGGAACGGACGGTGGGAGAGGATATCCCTATCGCCGGATTCTATACCTACGGTGAATTTTGCCCTCCCGATCCTTGGGCCGAGACCGAATTCCACAACGAGACCTTTGTCACCCTGCTGATCGGCTGACCGGATCGGTCAACGGCGATTCATCTGCTTCTTGGTGCCCCGGGTCGCTTGAGCCTGATAGGGATCGTCTGGCCAATAGTGTTTGGGGTAGCGTCCCTTCAAGTCTTTGCACACTTCAGCGTAGGTGTTATCCCAGAAACTGATCAGGTCCCGGGTGATCTGGATTGGCCGTCGAGCGGGCGACAGCAGTTCGATGGTTAGCGGCAGGCTGCCTTTCAGTAACCGGGGAGATTGCTCCAGTCCAAACAACTCCTGAATACGGACAGACAGTTTTGGTTTATCGCTGCTGCTGTAGTCGATGGCGACACGAGAACCGCTGGGGACCTGGAAGTGACTGGGCAGCCACTCCTGCAATTGCTGTTGTTGCTGCCAGCTAAGGAGGTTGGTCAGCAGGTCTTCCAGTTTCAGTGATTTTAACTGTCCCAGTTTGCTGAACCCGGTGAGGTAGGGCGCTAACCAGGCTTCCAGGTTGTCGGTTAGCGCTTCATCGGTTAAGTCCGGCCAGTCGGTTTCATCCAGATAGGTGTTGACCAGTCGTACTCGATCACAGAGCGCCCGGCTCTGCTTATCCCAGGGCAGGCAATCGATTCCTTTGCTGCGGATTCCCGCCAGCAATCCGGCTGTGATCAACTCCGGGTCGGGATCGGAGATCATTGTCTCATTGAGGGTCAACGCCCCCAGTTGTTGCTTTGCACGGGCCTTAACCGACGCACTGGGGCCATGCCAGGCTACTTCGGTAGTCTCTTCGATCTGCTCGCTAAAATAGTGGCGAATCTGCTCCAGTGAAATCTCTGCAGCGAGGTATATCTGGGCATCAGCCTGCTTGCCGTCTAGATCAGCGATGACCAGATAGGGCTCCCGGCGCAGTGGGTCCTGACTTCTGAACAGCGCGCCACGGCCATTACGCAAACGATAGGTGCGACTATCTGGGCCGCGACGCTGACCAATTCGATCCGGAAAGGCAAAACCCAACAGGACGCCGATAAGGGCTTTATCCTGCTCACTGTTGATAGCCTTCGAAGGGATGTTGAGCTGACGTTGCCAGCGTTTTGAGGTTTCCCGAACCCGATGGGCCAGGGGGGATTTGCTGCCGGAATGTAACTGTTCCAGTCGCAGGCTGATATCGGCACGCTGTGGACCGGTGGCCGCCAGCAGGTCCTTTTCACCCAGTAACGCGGCGAGATCGCAGCCCATAGGGCCCTGACCAAGCTCTTTGGCTTTCAGCATCATATGGGCGAGGCGGGGGTGGGTGCCTAACTGGGCCATGGCTTGACCGCTCTCGGTGAGTCGATGGTTACCGTCAAGGGCCTGAAGTTGCTGCAGTAGATCTCGGGCTTGCTGTAGATGGGCAAGGGGTGGCGGATCGATCCATAGCAGGTCGGCTTCGCTTGAACCCCATCGTGCCAGCTCCAGAGCGAGTGGTGCGAGGTCGGCGTGAATTATTTCTGCCGGTGCCTGTGATTCTAAGGCGCTGTGTTGTGATTCGGTCCAGAGTCGGTAGCAGTGCCCGGGCTGCTGACGTCCTGCTCGTCCACGACGCTGATCGGCAGAGGCCTGACTGATTCGCTGAGTCAGCAGTTTTGACATACCGCTGCGAGGATCAAACCGGGGTTTTCGATTGAGACCGCAATCCACGACCACGCTAACGCCGTCGATGGTCAAACTGCTTTCGGCAATATCGGTGGCCAGTACCAGTTTTCGTTTGCCGGTATGGGCTGGGCGAATAGCTTGATCCTGCTGCTTGGCGTCTAAAGCGCCGTAGAGGGGGATTAGGTCGATGTGCTGGCAGTCCGGCTCGGTTGCTAGCGTTTGCTGCAGACGATTAATCTCACCGCGACCGGGCAGGAACACCAGTAGACTGTCGCTGGTCTCCTGGACCGCCTGGAGGACGGCATTCAGCATCGCCTGTTGGTCGAGTCGGGAACTGCCTCCGCTACCGCTGTTGAGATAGTGGGTTTGCACTGGATAACTACGGCCATGGCTTTGTACCACTGCCATCTCCGGTCCCAATACTGTGCCGACCGCCTGTTGATCCAGTGTTGCCGACATGATCAGCAGGCGCAGGTCCTCCCGCAACAGCTGCTGGCACTCCAGCGTTAATGCTAGTCCCAGATCGGCCTGCAGTGAGCGTTCGTGGAACTCATCGAAGATGACGCAGGCGACTCCTTCCAGCTCCGGATCCTGCTGAATCATCCGGGTTAGAATGCCTTCGGTAACTACTTCAATACGGGTGTTGCGACTGATCTTGGTATCCAGGCGGAGTCTATAGCCGACGGTCTGGCCCACCGGCTCTCCCAGTTGACTGGCCATAAAGCGGGCGGCATTGCGGGCGGCGATGCGGCGGGGTTCCAGCATGATGATTTTCTGACCTTGCAGCCAGGGTTGGTTGAGCAGTGCCAGGGGGACCCGGGTGGTTTTACCTGCGCCAGGTTCGGCTTGTAGCAAGCAGCGGCTGTGATCACTGAGTGCCTGCTTCAGTTCCTCCAGTTTTTCATCGATGGGGAGCGCGGTCATAAGAATCGGTCTGGTGATTCGAAAAGCTGACTATTGTATCTCAGTTTGGTGGAAAACGGTTTCCTGTGGCCAATGGCTGAGCTAAGCTTGGGGGGAACTGACGCAGAGGTTTTGTCAATGGCAGATAAGATTGTTGATATGGCTGAGGCCAGAGAGCAGAAACGGCACGAGCAAAAAGCTGAAAAGCTTGAGGACATTCGTGATCGTTTCTCCAAGGCCATGGGTATGAAAGAAAAACCCAAAAACCGCCTGGCCGCCTGGAAGCGTAAAAAGAAAAAAGATAGCAAACCCAAACCTGACGGTTGGTAAGCAGGCAAGCGGCTACTGACAGTGGTCGTGCTTGAACTTCATGTAGGTAATGCCCGTAGACAGTACCAAACGCCAAGCCAACTCCACGTTATCGTTGTAGTGAGGATCATACTCAGCGACGGTCTCTATCAACACATCCAGCCAAATATCATATAACTCAGGAATGACATTCAGCGCCACCTTACTGTGCCGCATTGCCACCTGTTCCAAATAATCATCGGCATAGTTGGTTGCGTAGAACACCACCAGTCGATAAAACGATTTCTCCAGCATCCGCTGCTGTTTTTCCATATCGCTGTTGGTGAAGTGAGCGGCGACGCGCTCGTCGGCGGCGACAAATGCTTTATAGAAAGTCTCAAAGAAACTTTGATTGTCGTGATGAATCTTAAGTACGCGTTCGTAACTTTCATCGAATATGCGCTCAAAATCCATAACGGGGTTCCATCGTTGAGGGTGGTGCTGGCGGGCTGACACTCATTCTCCATGAACTTGAGCGACAGTTAATTCCCTGACGTAACAAGAAATTTAATCCACTCTCGGTCGATCATCAATATTAACCGCTAGTTAATTAAGTTTTTTATGACTTTTGTGATTTTTGATCACTGAAATCAACGAAACCAGCGTTTGGGAAGAATGCGCACCAGAGAAGCAGACAACCAGATCGAACGTTTATGGAGGATCATCGCCAGGGTGATCAGGTTGGCCAGTGCCAGTATCAGAAAGAAACTGGGTAACGACATCTCTGCCCAGCCTAACAATAGAGCAGCAATGGTAGCTGAGGCGATCATATAAACGGCGCTGATTATGTTGTTGGCGGCGATTACTCTAGCTCGTTTGTCGGCTCCGCTGGCCGCCAGGATCTGGGTATAGAGGGGTACGATATAGCAACCAGCAAATAAACCGATCAATATGATATCTGCGGTAACTCGCAGTCCCTTAAAGGAACTCAGCAATTGCATCAGGCCTGCATCGTTGGGTAGTGGGTTTGCGGGAGTGGCGAAATAAAGATCGACGCCGAAAACTAATAACCCCAGTAAACCGATTGCCACCATATCCCGTCCCAAACGGTCCTGACTGAGGCGGTTGCACAACAGTGATCCTGCTCCGATCCCTAAGGTAAAACAGCACAGTAGCCAGCTGACCGAGATCGAATCACCACCCAGTACTGCTTCGGCATAATGAGGAACCTGGGTGAGATAGGCCGCTCCCAGAAACCAAAACCAGGCGATACATAATTGCAGGAAACGGATTTTGGGCCGTTTCCAGCTTTGCATCAGAATGTTGGCGTTGATGGTTATGGGATTGAACGTCAGCTTCAGGTCGGGATTGACGGTGGGGGCCAGAGGGATCTTGCGGCTGAAAGACCAACCTGCCAGAGCAATCACTACCAGCAGGGCTGAAATTACCAAAGTTCCTTCACTGAGTTTGAACAGGATGCCTGCCAGTAGAGTTCCAAGCAAGATGGCACTGAAGGTGCCCAGTTCCACCAGACTGTTGCCGATCAGCCATTGCCGGGGCTCCAGATGCTGGGGAATGATTGAAAACTTAATGGGGCTGAAAAAGGCCGATTGAGTCGCCATAAGAAACAGCAGAATAAACATCAGCTCGGTATTCTGACTCAGTAACGCTTGGGCGGCTAAAATCATCAGGCCCAATTCGCTAAGCTTGAGGATTCGGATCAGCGAGGATTTTTCAAATCGGTCTGCCAGTTCACCGGCAATGCCTGAGAACAGCAGGTAGGGCAGCATAAACAGCCCTGCTGCGAGGTTGGTGAGCTTATCGACATCCCCGCCCTGATGACTGGATTGAAAGACGAAGATCAGAATCAGGGTATTCTTAAACAGATTATCGTTGATAGCACCCAGGAACAGGGTGGAGAAGAAGGGGCCAAAGCGCTGGCTGGATAACAGGTCTGCTGCCCTGGGAGGGTGTTGTTCCTTCAATTGTCCGGTTCCTTAACAATCAACAAGTGACGGAATCTTAACTCAACTGTTGTTAGCGGGCCTCAAGGCCAAGGATTGATTGTCTTTCACAGTACGTTGAGATAGCCTTACCGATCCCGCAACCATAGAGTAATTGGGGTGTGAGGACGATGTTAGTGCTAATGTCGTATTGTCGATTAGCCTTTTAGACAGTATTTTCGTCCCTCATTGAAACAGGCCGCCGGATACGTACCGCGACACACTTTATACACGTAGACCGCAGACTGAGACAGGATTCTTTTTAATATTATCGGAGTAATTCATCTATGCGTATTATCTTGCTGGGCGCACCGGGCGCTGGAAAGGGAACCCAGGCACAGTACATCTGTGATAAGTACAGCATTCCTCAGATCTCCACTGGCGACATGCTGCGTGCTGCTGTGAAAGCGGGTACCCCTCTGGGTAAGCAAGCTAAAGAAGTCATGGACGCTGGTAAGCTGGTTTCTGACGAAATCATCATCGGTCTGGTTAAAGAGCGTATCGCAGAAGATGATTGCGCCAAGGGCTTCCTGTTTGACGGTTTCCCTCGCACCATTCCTCAGGCAGATGCTCTGAAGGATGCTGGCGTGACCATCGACCACGTTGTTGAGATCGACGTAGCTGACGAAGAGATCGTTAAGCGTATGGCGGGTCGTCGTGTTCACCCTGGTTCCGGTCGTACCTACCACGTCATCTTCAATCCACCTAAGGTTGAAGGTAAGGATGATGTGAGTGGTGAAGATCTGGTTCAGCGTGCTGACGACAACGAAGACACCGTTCGCGACCGTCTGAAGATCTACCATGACCAGACTGCTCCACTGATCGATTACTACAAGAGCTGGGGCGCTGCCGATGCTGCTGCTGCACCGGCTTACGACTACATCCCTGGCGTTGGTTCTGTTGAAGATATCCGCGACGCGGTATTCGTAGAGCTGGCCAAGTAAGACTGATTTAAGTCTTAACTAGAGCAATCAAAACCCCGGTCGATACCGGGGTTTTTTTATGGGCTGAGTTTTTGTACCGTTCATTTTTATAGAGCGTCGTTACTCTACAATAGCGTATACAAAATCAACGTTTCTGCCTTTCGGCTATTGGAGAATCTCGAATGGATTACGAGGAATTCAATGATTATTGTCGCTCGCTTCAAGTAACAACCTATGTTGTGCAATGGGGTGGGGCTCACGTTTGGAAAGTAGGCGGAAAGGTTTTTGCCATCGGCGGTTGGGGGCCAGACGGTGATCCGGCATTTACCTTTAAGACCTCTGAACGTAATTACCATTTTCTCAATGACCGGGAGGGTTACCGGCCGGCACCTTACCTCGCATCCCGAGGCATGAAGTGGATTCAGAAACACGATGGGCCCGATTCGGACCATGATCTCAGATACTATATCGGCGAATCCCACCGCATCGTATCGTTAGGGCTGAGCAAGAAAAAGCAGAAGGAACTTGGGCTCAATCAGTCCCCTTGTTAACTTCAAATATTCAGCAGGGTTGTCGGCACTTCTTGGAAGCTCAGGAGTCTTATTTTCAATGCTTTACCTGATACTGACAATTTTGCTTTTGCTACTGGTGTATCTGCCGCAGCTGTGGATTCGCCGAGTGATGCATAAGCACAGTGATGACCTCAGCGATATGCCAGGCACCGGTGGTGAACTGGCACAGCATCTGATTGATCGATTTGAGCTGTCGGGCATTGTGGTTGAAGAGACCGATGAGGGTATGGATCATTTCGACCCGTCTGCCCCTGCTGTTCGTCTCAGTCCTAGCAACTATCAGGGGCGCTCTTTAAAAGCGGTAGCCGTTGCTGCCCATGAAGTGGGCCACGCTATACAGTTCCATCGAAATGAAGGTGTTTTTCAGCTACGCAGCAAATACCTCCCCATGGCTTTGGGATTTCGTAAAGCGGGAGAGCTACTGTTGCTGTTGGTGCCGATTTTAGCTTTGGTGGTGAAGGCTCCAGCCTTTTTAGTCACTGCCTTCGCTGCCAGTCTGCTGTTGCAGCTGATCGGGGCAATGGCCTATCTGATTATGTTGCCGGAGGAGTGGGATGCCAGTTTCGCGAAAGCGCTTCCCATTCTGATTGAGGGTGAATACGTTCAGGAGTCTCAGGTCCCAGCCGTTCGCTCACTGTTAAAAGCGGCTGCCTTGACCTACTTCGCCGCAGCGCTGGCCAGTATTGTTCATTTGGGACGATGGGCGTTGTTACTGCGGCGCTGACATTACAGCTTAAGGGTTGCTCTGACCTAGGCGCTTAGCTTTTCCAACTTCAGCAACTCTGAAATTGCTTCAGCAGGCATCGGCTTGTAGAAATAGAACCCCTGTACCTGATCGCAAGCCCGCTGCTTAAGCCACTGCAACTGTTCCTGGGTTTCCACCCCTTCAGCGACTACGGTGAGATTGAGGCTGTGGGCCATCTGGATAATGGCGTTAACAATTGCCTCATCGTCTCGATCTTGGGTCAGATCTTTAACGAAGGACCGGTCTATTTTGAGACGATTGGGTTGGATCTGTTTGAGATAGCTCAGGGACGAATAACCGGTTCCGAAGTCATCCAGCGACAGTTTAACACCCAGGGTTTTAAGCTGTTTGACCTGACTCAGCGCGTGTTTGGTGTTGGTCAGCAGCATCGATTCGGTCAGTTCCAGCTCAAGCTGTCCGGGACGTAGCTGGTTGTTAAAGATCGCCTGGGCGACGGTTTTCGGTAATCCCTCTCGACGAAGTTGCAGGGCCGACAAGTTGACGCAAACCACCAACTCCTGACCGCTTTCATGATGCCATTGATTGATCTGTTGGCAAGCCTGGTTGAGCGCACACTCGCCTATTTCGACGATCAAGCCGGACTCTTCGGCATAGGGAATAAACTGGCTGGGTGGGATTAAGCCGATGTCTTCGGTCTGCCAGCGCACCAAGGCTTCAAGCCCCACCAGGCGGCCGCTTTGGATGTCAATTTGGGGCTGGTAGTAGAGTATTAGTTCATCTCGGCTCAGGGCCTGTTGCAGACGATTGTTGATTTGCAGTCGCTCGACTGCGTGGTCATTGAGATGGTCTGCGTAAAAATGATAGGCGTTCCGTCCCGATTTTTTCGCTGCATACATGGCAGTGTCAGCATTCTTCAACAGGGTATCGAAGTCCTTGCCGTCGTCCGGGTAGATGCTGATCCCGATGCTGAAAGAGGTACGCAGTTGATGCCCCTCTATCTCCAACGCCTGGTTCATGGAGCTAAGAATCTGACGGGCTACCTGTTCTGGGTCGTTACTGCTGCCGATCTGTGGAATCAGAATGACAAATTCGTCGCCACCCTGTCGGCTGACAGTATCTGATTTACGGATGCTGGCGGAGATTCGCTCCACCACGCTTTTTAGCAGCAGATCGCCGATGTGGTGCCCGAGGGTGTCATTAATATCCTTAAAGTGGTCGAGATCCAGAAACAGAACCCCCACTTTCTGACCCGCACGCTCGGCGTATTGAATCGCCTGATTAAAGCGGTCCCGCAACAGTATTCGGTTGGGTAGGTGAGTGAGGGCATCGTGGTGAGCCAGAAAGCGAATCTTTTCTTCGGAGCGGATCTTCTCGGTGATGTCTCGTGATACCTGGACAATGCCGCCGATCTCTCCGTGGGTATCCTCGAACGGGCTGGCCACCAGCTCGTGGTGACGTTGACCTTGATCGGTCTTGTGAACATAAAGGGCTTGGGTCGGTGCTCCTAGTTCCAGCACCTCACTGAGCAATGTGGGATAGGGCTGGTCACCGCTGACTACTGTTGGTGTGGATTCTGAAGCCAAGCCGGGTAGGCCTATGCCACTGTGGACACCGTATTGATTGTCGGCGGCGCTGTTAGACATCAAAATTTCATTGTCACGACCTAGTACCAATATAGGATCGGTGACTGAATCGATAACGGTACGGAGGAAACGTCGTTGTCGCTCCAGTGCATCCTCTGCCTGTTTACGGGCAGTTACATCGCGGCCGATGGCGATGATCGATTGTGGAGAACCGGCGGCAGACAACACTGCCCGGTTGTGCCAGGAGAGCCAGCGTTCCCCCTGATCCGTGACTACCTGCTGTTCAAAGTTGTCCTGATAAGGGTCATGATGCAGCTCTCGAAAGTGCATCTGAATTTTATGTTTATCCTGAGGCTGGGTGATGGTGGTGAAGTGTTGGCCAATCAGTTGATCTTTCGACTTTCCGAAAGTCTGGCAGAAGGTTTGACTGACAAATTGGAACTGCCCGGCCATATCCATTTCGATCACCAGGTCACTTTGGTTTTCCACCAATAACCGGTACTTCTCCTCGCTTCGCTGGATCTGGGAGTAGTAGCTTTTAAGCTCATCTTTCATTTTGTTCAGGGCGTCTGCAATAGAGCCCCATTCGTCTTCCCGTTGCAGTTGAATATTAGTCTGCTTGCCGTCCGCGATACCATCGATGCCGCTGATCAGCTGGCTCATGGGGGTGTTGATATGCTTGCGAATAATGTGTGCGGTAAATAGGGTCAGGACCAAAATGGTGGCAAAGACCGCGGCGATAACATAGCTGGCGGAGCTGCTAATCAAATGGCTGATACGGCTGGCCAAGAGTTCGGTTTGTTGGGCGTTTTCAGCCTGTAAGCTGTTAACCAATTCCAATGACAACTGCTTGGATTCCTGAAGGTCCAGCATCCGGTTGTTCAATTCTGCCAAGGCAAAGTCGAGGCTCAGGGATGCGTCACGATATTGCCAAACCAGACGCTCAATCTCTAATCCCACGTTGTTGATCCGGGGTTCGGAGGCGGTGATGGTTTGCAGCATAAGCAACAGTTCATCAAGATGGTGAACGATCTTATTGCCGCTCACCTCAATTTGCTGGTGGCCTTCGATAAAGTGGCCTTTATGCTCAAAGTGAAGAGCTCGGATACGCAGCATGCTCTCGCGATAGCTGGTGGCCAGCGACAGCATCTGATCAATGTAGTGGGTAGGTTGTTGCTCGGCAGTGGTGCGGATCAACATATCGCTGATCAGGCGCTCTAACTGTTGTAACTGCTCATGTATGTGGGTGTCGGCGATCTCCACCTCTGTTGCCAAGCGGTTAACATCCACAAAGCCCCAGACGAAGTGATCAAATTGCCCTCGCAGAGTTTTAAGTATTTGAGCCAGGCGGGTATCGTTGACCGAAGTTTCGACTTTAAACAGTCGTTGCCTGATTTGATTGGCTTGCTGTTGTAGGTCCGGTCTACGATTCAGAAATATCCGGCTGAGCAGGTCGATCTCTGAGAAAATCCGAGATAAATCGTAGGCAGTCTGTGAGTTAGCAATAACCTGGTTGAGTTTGGTTTCGGTAACATCCTGGGTGGTATCTCGAATGCTGTTGAAGGAGATCGTCAAAAATGACGCCAATACCAGCAGAATCAGAACGCTAAAGGAGATCAGCTGTAGCAGCTTGCCCTTCAGCGTTGATTTAGTAACGGCATTTCGATCAATCAGCATGGCGATCCTACTGCATTACTTTTGCATGGAAACCAGACTAGCGCTTCGCAACACGATGGGGCGTGGGTTGATATTCTGACGCTCCATAGTGGTGATATTGATGATGCGACGGCCTCGGAAATTGCGGGTGATAGGTAACTCAGAGACTGGCGCGCCTTGCATCGCTTTTAGCAATAACTTGGCTGCCTCTTCCCCTTGCTCCTGGCCGGTTTTGACTACGGCGCTCAACGCACCCTGATCGACGTGATACTTGTTGGCGCCAATAATCGGGCCCTTGTAGGCAGCTTCTAATGCGGCGAAAACCTGCAAATGATTAAGGGGGTTGCCCGCAGAATCCATGATCCCCTCCAGGCTGTCGATATAGATCGCATCGCATTTGGCGTTAAGGGTATCTGCCTGCTGTTTGATCTGATCGGTGGATTGGGTCAGGTAGAAACCGTTGTTTTTGGCAAGGTAGGAACTTTCTTCGGCCTTGACCTGACGTTTCAGGGCCAGACCCGAGGGGCTGTCTTTAGCCAGGAAGCAGACTTTGGCGATAGACTCTTTTAGCTGTTTTAGAAAAGCGATGGATTCACGGATATGACCCCGTTCCAGAATGCCGGATACGTTGTCAGCTGGATAACCGTAGGCAGATGGGTTGGCATTGACGCCGCAGAACATAACCGGTGTTTGGGTCTGGTTCTTCAGATAAGGTACCACCAGCATCTTCTGGACATTGTCGTCGGCGGTAATGATGCCGTCGGGCTGGGTCTGTTTGATGCGTTCAAAGGCTTGATCCGCCTTGGCCTGGCCACCAGCAAAGTTGACCTTGGTATCCATGTAGATGTATTCGATATCACTGGTATCGGCCAGCACCGAGTCGATCCCCTGCTTGATCTCCTGACACCAGGGGTTGTTTTCTTCGTAACTCATCACCACCACGACCTTGAAGCGCTCGCTTGCCCAGGAAGGTGTCGCCAGCAAAAGGGCTAAGCACAGGTAGGGTAGGTAACACAGAGAATGCTTAAAATTCACGAGATACTCCAATTGAGTCTTAGATCATCCATGATTTCGGACGGTCACCAGGCTGCAATGGAGCCATTCCCTGTACTGTGGTGCGTTGCGGTCTATAGTAGCATCGCTTGCTAATATTAGGGAACCTGCAAACGGGTCTGTTGCTGCCGTAGATAAGCTGCTGATTTGTCCCCAATCTTATTGAAAAGACTAGGAGATAAAGGGCAGTAAAAAAAGCTGAGATGGGAAACTTTGTCATCAGCTCCGCTTTTGACGGTTTTCGGGATAGAATATGCCCCCATGATCTATTCAGTCCGGTGGCTTCGTAAGCTATTGGCTGGTTTATGTCTTCAGACACCACCTGTGCTCCCAAGAGGCTCCAATTTTGTCATCAGAATCATCATCTGAATCAGAGGTGAAGAACTTCACCGATCTCAACCTCAACGACCGGCTACACAAAGCCTTGGATAAGCTTGAGTATGAAATGCCCACGCCGGTACAGGCCGAGGCTATTCCTCATACCCTGGCGGGCAAAGATTTGATGGTTAACGCTGAGACCGGTAGTGGCAAAACGGCGGCATTTTTGTTGCCGATATTGCAGAAATTGGTGACTAATCAAGCCCCAAACAGCGCAACCCGTGCTCTGATTTTGCTGCCAACCCGTGAGCTGGCCCGGCAAGTACTGAAGCACTGTAATGATCTGATGGCCTTCACCCACATAAAGGCGGTAGTGATTACGGGGGGGGCAGAGTTTAAGTACCAACAGGCTATGCTGCGCAAGAACCCAGAAATTATTATTGCCACGCCTGGCAGGCTGGTGGAGCACCTGACCCGCAACAGTATCGATCTCAGTGATCTGGAAATACTGGTTTTGGATGAAGCGGATCGCATGCTGGATCTTGGCTTCAGTGAAGACGTGCTTCGGATCGCCTCTGCCAGTCCAGAGCAGCGACAGACGCTGCTGTATTCAGCCACGCTTAATCACAAAGGGGTTCGTCAGGTGGCCTCAGAGGTGCTGAGCGAACCGATGAATCTCACCCTTAACCGAGTTCAGGATGGTCATGACAGTATTCGTCAGCAGGTTGTTCTTGCGGACGATATCAAGCACAAGCAGCGTTTGCTGGTTCGTTTGTTAGAACAAGAAAATGCTGAGAAGACATTGGTGTTCTGTAATACCCGCGATCAGGCTTCACGTTTGGCGGCGGTGTTGAAATACCACGGGCTACGGGCTGCGGTATTGCACGGCGAGATGGAGCAGGATGAGCGTAATCGGGTCATGGATCTGATGCGTCGCGGTCAGCTTGAAGTGCTGGTGGCTACCGATGTGGCCGCCCGTGGATTGGACGTCAAAGGCATCGAGTTGGTGGTGAACTTTGATATGCCCCGCAGCGGTGACGATCATGTCCATCGAGTGGGGCGTACTGGTCGAGCCGGTGTTGACGGTACTGCGATATCGCTGATCAAATCCAACGAATGGAATCTGATGGCGTCCATCGAGCGGTACTTGAAAATCAGTTTCGAGCGCAGGCTGGTGAAAGGGCTGGAAGGTAAGTACAAAGGCCCTAAAAAGCTTAAGTCATCGGGCAAGGCTGCCAGTGATCGTAAGCGGAGTGAAAGTAGTCGGAAAAACAGTTCCAAGAAAGACGGAGATAAGACTAAACAACGCCATCGTGACCGCAAGTCTGTTGGTAAGCGTCGGGCACCGAGTGCTAGCAATCAAGATGCTCGTTCAGATCTGGGTGATGGTTTTGCGCCGCTGAAGAAGCGAAAAGACAAAGAACAAGACAGCGAATAGGCTGGAAGCAGCCGCAGATAGAAACCGACGCCGGTGGTTACTGGCGTCGGTTAGAAAATTACTCGGTACGTTCGGTCACTTCCAGCAGGTGAAAGCCGAACTGAGTTTTCACAGGGCCCTGCACGGAATTTAGATCGGCAGAGAACACCACTTCATCAAACTCACGAACCATTTGGCCGCGGCCAAAAGATCCCAGATCTCCACCATCACGGCCGGAAGGGCACTTAGAATGTTTACGGGCGATTTCGCCGAAATCTGCACCGTTTTCAATCTCAGATTTTAGTTCCTGACATTGTGCTTCAGTGTCTACAAGAATATGACGAGCCTTTGCTCTAACCATGATGTCCCCCTGTCTTTTTTATAATGATTTGGCGGCGTTAGCCGTCGCTACAGCCATGCAATCATAATGTGTCAGGAAGCTCCGGGTCCAGCGGTATTACCGATTCTCTTTTAATTGACAAAAATATCTTTACTACACTGATAGTTATCTGCAGTTGAGGAACTAGACTTGTGGATATGCCACTGAATTGATGAGCGCAATTCAGACTCCTAAGGAGGATAGGATCAGATTTAGATGATGACATTCGGGTCTTTAATATCGCGGTTGTGGTTGATTCTGCTAGTGGGACTGACTCCTACCGTGGTGCTAGTGGCCTATAACGGTTGGGCGGAATATAAAGCGGCGCATCAAGACATTAAGCAGGATGCGCTTTTTTACGTTCGCAAACTGGCGGAAAACCAACAGCGACATATTCTAGAGACGGAGTTGTTTTTAAAGAATCTGGCCGCTTTCGACGTGTTGCAAAACCCCGCTTCTGATGCTTGTGGCAAACAGCTGAAATCCCTGCTCAGCCTTAATCCAATTTATGTAAACCTAGGGGTTCCCCTGGCCAGTGGCGATCTGCTCTGCAACGGCTTTGAGTTGAATCGAACGGTGAATGTGTCTGATCGACCTTATTTCCGAACTACCATCGATCGTGGAATCTTCTCTGTGGGCAGTTATCAATTAGACCGTGCGGCTCAGCTTCCCAGTATCAACATGGCGTATCCGGTGCGCTCTCAGCAGTCCGGAGAGATTATCGCCGCTGCAGTCGCGGTGGTCTCGCTGTCTTGGTGGAGTCAGCAGTTGACCGATTTTGGTATTCACCCGGATTCTTTAGCCTTGGTGGTAGATCATAACAATCAGGTTTTGGCGGCCCACAGCAGTGGTCGTCCTGATACGGGAGTTAAGCTGGCCGATATCGGTTTGCAGTCGCTGGTGGCATTAAAGGGCCAAACCGGTGTGATTGAGATATCCCCTTCAGATGGTATCAAACGGTTATTTGCCTATACCCCTCTCCATGATCATGGCGGTGAAACGGTGATGGTATTGGTGGGACTGCCCTCCCATCGGGTACTTCAAACTCTGAAAGAGCATCTTCTTCATGATGTCGAAGCGGTGGTCATCGCCATTCTGCTATTAGCGGTGCTGGCCGGATGGGCGGCGCAACGGGCTCTAGTCAAACCCATACGCTCATTGTTGAGTTCTACCGACTTGCTTGCAGGGGATATGAATCTTCAGCTCCCCAAATACCAAGGGTCAGAGCTGTCTACGTTGGCTGAGCGTTTTCAATACATCGTTGAGCAGCGTCTAAAAGTTCATCAAAAATTAAAGTCCAGTCAGTCGGAGTTGCGGTTGGCTTGCATTCGACTTGAAAGCTTGTTGGCCGAGGCTCCTTTGGGTGTGATCGAATGGGATGCAGAGGCAAGGGTTTCACGCTGGTCAGGCAGTAGTCGTTCGATCTTCTCCATAGAAGAGTCGGATGTGCTGGGGCTGGTTGTCGAGTCCTGGCCTTTATATGATCACCAGGCGATGGAGGTTCGGGCTGCTTTAGATGCAATTCGAAGCGGTAAGGAGGTTTCCAGTCGGTGTACTAGCCGTTTGCAGACCGTGGATCAGGAGCTACAAACCCTTAGCTGGAGCTTTACTGCTATCCGTGATGAAAAGGGTGGGCTGGTCGCCATTTTGTCGTTGATAGAAGATGTGACGGAAGAACTTAGACAGCAGAAGGAACTGCAATTTCGCGCAACTACCGACCTTCTTACCGGGCTGCCTAATCGATACAAGGTTGCGGAGCAACTGGAACAGATGATCGCTTCCGGTGATTGTCCTCACATTATGGTTGCTTTATTGGATCTGGATAACTTTAAACTGGTAAACGATACCTTAGGTCATGATGTTGGTGATCGTTATATCAACGTCATTGCTGATCGGATTCTTCGACACCTTAAGGAAGGTGAGAGTATTGGGCGCCTCGGCGGTGATGAATTTTTGCTGATCGTTGACGCAGAGTCGAAGCAGCAAGGTATCGATCGGGTGACATCATTTCAGTTGGAGATCTCGAAACCGATCAACTTGGGTAAGGTGGTCAACAGTTGTGAGGCCAGTGCTGGAATAGCATTCTATCCCGATGATGGCGCCAATGCAGGCACGCTTATCAAACATGCAGACCTAGCCATGTACGACGCCAAAAGCCAGCGTCGTGGCGGTATTAGTCGATTTAGTTGGAATTTGGAGTTGGCCGGCCGTATCCGATTTGAATTGGAATCGGAGCTGCATCAGGCAATGGAGCGCAACCAGCTGATCCCTTATTACCAACCTATTGTCTGCTCCAACAGTGGCAAGGTGACATCAGTAGAAGTACTGCTGCGTTGGCCTCATGCGGATAAAGGGATGATTCCGCCGGACCAGTTTATCCCTATCGCCGAAGAGTGCGGTTTGATTGTGGAGCTAGGACGCTGGGTGCTGGAACAGGCTTTGCTGCAGTTGTCCGATTGGCAAAAGCGGGGAGTGGATATCGATCAAATCGCCGTTAACCTATCGGCCTGGCAGTTGAACGACGAGCGCCTTCCTGACTTTATTGAAGAAACCCTCAAGGCGCAAAATCTGAACCCCAGCCAGCTGACACTAGAGTTGACTGAGTCCGCGGTGATCAATGCCGATACTTGGGAGATGGATATGCTGAACAGGCTGAGTCAAATGGGTGTGCAGTTTTCTTTGGATGATTTCGGAACCGGATACTCAAGCCTCAGCTATCTGACCCGTATTCCTTTACACCGCTTGAAGATCGACCGCTCTTTCGTCAACAGTCTGGATAACGTACGTGACCAGAAACTCTTGGCAGGTATTGTCGCCATGGCCAAGGGTATTGGTTTTGAAATAGTTGCTGAAGGTGTAGAAACCGAATCCCAGCTGGAACTGCTCCGTTCATTTCAGTGCGATATGATTCAGGGCTATTACTACAGCAAGCCAGTTCCCGCTGTAGAATTCGAACAGTACTTGAAATGCTGCGAAAGCCGAGCTTGATACTCTTAAATTGACGTCCTGGGTGCTCACGGCCAGGGATGGCTAATTATCTCGGAAGAAGCGATACGCCTGAATGCTGATAATGATTGCGGTGGCGATGGAAAGGCCGCTGATTCCGTAGATCAATAATTCGTACCAGTGCATCAGTGAGATCCTCCGGATTTAACAGCCAGGGGTAGGCGAAAACGCTTGTACACCAAGGTGAATATCAGCAGATTGGTGATAACGCCGGCGATCAATGCGGAAATTCCGGTGATGTTTTCAAGTTGGATTGGACCCCATTTCCAGATCAGAGTGACGGCAGCCCCTGCGATCATTGCCAGAAGCGCTGCCCGTTTACAGTTCAGATCCAGCAGTACTGCTAACACGAATGGGATCAGCACTGTTGGTGCCCAGAGTGCGTAGCTGAGCAGCAATGCATCGATAATTGAGGTGGCGTAGAGGGCAAATATGATGGCGCCTATGCCGATGGCAAGATTAACCCCCCGTTCAATCCACAGTCGCTTTTGCTCGCTGACCTCGGGGTTGATAAAACTCTGATAGATATCCCGTACGAACACCACGGCCGATGAGTTGAGATAGGAGTCGGCGGTGGACATCACCACCGCTAACAGGGCAGCCAGTACCAGTCCGGTTATACCGACGGGGAGGGCGCTGCGAATCAGCTCCGGCATGGCTCGGTCCGGGCTGGTATCGGGGAAAAGCACCAGGGCAACCAGTCCGATGGTGGCACTGACAAAGTAGAACAAAAAACCAAACCCACCGGCAATGGTGTAGCCTAGGCGCGCGTTACGTGAGTCTGGTGCAGCCAGGGCCCGTTGGGTATAGGGAGGCACCAGAGTTTCGCCGAGCAGGTAGGCGATAAAGATACTGATAAACAGTCCTACGCTGTAATCGCCCATAAAGCTGAAGTGGGCGTCGGGCAGACGAGCAATGATCGCTTCTGCGCCTCCGGCCTGTTGGACGCCTATCACCAGTGTCAATGGGATAAAGATCGCCAGCATTAGAAATTGCATCACATCGGTTTGGATGACCGCCCACATACCACCCAGAGTGGAGTAGAGCAGTACTGCGGCCATGCCCAGCAGGATGCCGGTGCTGACATCAATTCCCAGCACGGCGTTAAACACGGTGCCGATCGCCAAGGCCTGGGCACCGAGAATTCCGACGCAATAGATAATCGAAAAGATACCGGTGAAAAGCCGGGCAGGGGCACCAAAGTGGTGGTCCATGATGTCACCGACGGTATGGGCTCCCGGGTAGCGTTTTAGTTTGGGTGCGATAAACAAACCGGCGATAACCGTTGCCAACGGGAAAGCCGCGGCAGCGAACATAAATACGTAACCGTCGGTAAAAGATTTTCCGGCTCGCCCCATGGAAGCGCCACCGCCGAGAAAGGAGGCCGCCAGGGTGGCAAACAGAATGGGCCAAGTAATGCGATTTCCGGCAACGGCAAAATCATCACTGGTTTTAACTCGACGTGAGCTTAGATAGCCGATTAAAATCAGTAGCAGAAAATAGCTGATCAGTCCCAGTAAGTCCCAAAGATTCATACTGTTGCCCGCGTTGCCGGTTCCTGTATTGAGGGAAAATCTTCAATCGGGACCAATATTCCCGATAAATGTATGGAAATGCAAAGAATAATTGCAGTATTGGCTTGAAGATAACCAGTCAAGTCACTATAATTCCGCCTCCCTAAAAATCTTAAGTTAACTCCTTGCTTCTCATCGGGCCATTCACGGTCGAGATTGGGAGGCTGTTAACCCGTAAGGAGAGACCATGCGTCACTACGAAATTATCTTTATGGTACACCCTGATCAGAGCGATCAAGTTGCTGCCATGACCGAGCGTTACAAAGGCATCATCGAAGGTGCTGCCGGTACTGTTCACCGTCTGGAAGACTGGGGTCGTCGTCAACTGGCTTACCCAATCAACAAAATTCACAAGGCTCACTACGTTCTGATGAACGTTGAGTGCACCGGTGAAGCGTTGGAAGAACTGACCAACCTGTTCCGTTTCAACGATGCGGTTATCCGCAACATGGTTGTACGGATGAAGGATGCGGTTACCGACATCTCTCCAATCAAAGCTGCAGAATCTCGTGACGACCGTCGCGGTCCTCGTCGTGAAGCTCCTAAGCGCGATCAAGCGCCAGCGGCAAAAGCGTCAGAGTCCACTGAGACTGAAGCTAACAAAGAAGAAGCTGCTGAGTAATCGGCCTCTTTATTTAAAAGAATTCATTAGGAGAGATTACAATGGCTCGTTTTTTCCGTCGTAGAAAGTTCTGCCGTTTCACTGCTGAAGGCGTTTCCGAGATCGATTACAAAGATCTGGATACCCTGAAGGGCTACGTCACCGAGACTGGCAAGATCGTACCTAGTCGTATCACTGGCACCAAGGCTCGCTACCAGCGTCAGCTGGCAACTGCCATCAAGCGTGCTCGTTACGTAGCGCTGCTGCCTTACACTGACGGCCACGTATAAGCGCCGCCAACTTGGCAAAGGCTGTAGGCCCTGATGGGGTCTACAGGAGAAATGACAAATAGTCCGGAGTCCTGTCGATAAAGACATGCGCCGGGTCGCTGAACAAAGTGTTCAGCCAAACAAAGAGGTTTGCGAGATGGACGTTATCCTACTCGAAAAAGTTGGTAAGTTGGGTGGTCTGGGTGATCAGGTAACCGTTAAGCCCGGTTTCGGCCGCAACTTCCTGCTTCCTTTTGGTAAGGCAGTACCTGCCACCAAAGACAATATCGAAAATTTTGAAACACGTCGTGTTGAGCTGCAAAAGGCTGCTGATGTGAAACTGGCTGCTGCTCAAGAGCGCGCCGAGAAGCTGAACGAAGTTGAGCTGTCTATCGTTGCTAAGGCTGGCGAAGAAGGCAAACTGTTCGGTTCTATCGGTACTCGTGACATCGCTGATGCGATCACCGAGGCTGGCATCGAAGTAGCTAAGAGCGAAGTTCGTCTCCCTGAAGGTGCGATTCGTACCACTGGTGAGTTCGAAATCGCTATCCAGTTGCACAGCGATGTGACTGCAATGATCGGACTGATTGTTGTTGCTGAATAACAGCTAATAACAAACTGAATAATCCCGATTCGCGCTCGGACGATCACCGGCGCATCTCCCCTTCCCATCGGGATATACTGATAAGCACCGTTCTCTCCCAGAGCGGTGCTTTTTTTTGTCTGCGGTTTTGTTTGCAGTTGCCGATTCACGCTTTTTGCAAAACTAAGATCAGCGCTTAAGGGCAAGGCAAAAATAGACGAGAAAGCGGAGTTTACTTTTTGTAAATGAGCATTTTGAATCTGGTTTTAACGCAGCCATTAAGTGATTAGATAGTTTGGCTTTGTTACAATCGTCGATCCGTTCTCTTATGCCCAAGGTTAATTTCTGGCTATGACATCCACCGCTCAACAGGATACTGATCTGGTTCGTGCCAAGGTTCCACCGCACTCTATTGAGGCGGAACAGTCGGTGTTGGGTGGTTTGATGCTGGATAACAGTGTTTGGGATCTGGTGGCGGAGATTCTCACCGATGAGGATTTCTATCGTCAGGAACACCGGATGATCTTCAAAACCATGCAGAAACTGGTGACGAGTGAACAGCCGATTGACGTGGTGACCCTGTCGGAAGAGTTAGACCGCAATAACACCCAGGAACAAGTGGGTGGGTTGGATTACCTAGTTGATCTGGCCAAGAACACTCCTAGTACTTCTAACATCCGTGCCTATGCCGAGATCGTCTGCGAACGCTCAGTTTTGCGTCGTTTGATCGGGGTGGCCAGCGATATTTCTGGTTCGGCTTTCCATACTGAAGGGCGTAGCAGCGCCGAAGTGCTGGATGAAGCTGAGCGTAAAGTTTTTCAGATTGCCGAAAGTCGTGCTCAAGAGGGTGGGCCTCAATCAGTTAATCCACTACTTGCCAAAGCGGTAGAGCGTATCGATGAGCTGTTCAATTCCAACACTACCATGACTGGGTTGAGCACCGGTTTTACCGATCTTGATGGGATGACCTCGGGTCTGCAGAAATCTGATCTGGTGATCGTTGCTGCGCGTCCTTCCATGGGTAAGACAACCTTTGCCATGAACCTGGTTGAAAACGCCCTGATGGGCAGTGACAAACCGGTGTTGGTGTTCAGTCTGGAGATGCCCGCTGAAGGTCTGGTCACTCGGATGCTCGCCTCGTTGGGGCGTATCGATCAGACCCGGGTGCGAGATGGTAAGTTGGAGGAAGATGACTGGCCGCGGTTAACTACGGCTGTGAACATGCTTAAGGATAAACCACTCTACATCGATGATACGGCGGGTCTTTCGCCCTCTGAGATGCGAGCACGTGCTCGCCGGATCGTGCGTGAACACGGCGCCATGGGGATGATCATGGTGGATTACCTTCAACTGATGTCGCTAAAGGGCGCGGTGGAGAGCCGAACCCAGGAGATCTCGGAGATATCCCGTTCCATGAAGGCGCTGGCAAAAGAGCTGGAATGCCCAGTGATCGCCCTGTCGCAGCTCAACCGTAGTTTGGAAAACCGTCCTAATAAGCGTCCGGTTAACTCAGATTTGCGAGAATCGGGCGCCATCGAGCAGGACGCCGACGTCATCATGTTTATCTACCGTGATGAGGTCTACAACGAAGATACTGAGCTCAAGGGGCGTGCCGAGATCATTATCGGTAAACAGCGTAACGGTCCCATCGGGACCTGCCATATGGCCTTTATCGGTAAGCATAGTCGCTTTGAAGATCTGGCCCACGACGCCTATACCGATTTCGAGTAGATAGCTCCTTTGTTTTCTCTGCTATCGGCGACATTGCTGGTAGCTCTTTTGCTGATAATCCCGTCTTTGTCGACGCCATCGATTGCCCTGGTCGTTACTGTGGGCTCGCCGTAGTTTGGCGTTAATCTTGGTGATTTGGTTTTCATAACCTTGGCAGCGCTTGGCTAATTTGGCCTGCTGTTTTTCAGCCTTTCTGTTTTTTAGTTCACGCAGAGGTTTTCTTGATTGGGCTTCCTTGGTGAGGGCTCGGTTAGTCGGAAGTTGTACCGGTGCCATGGACTGAATCGTTGATTCTGGCTGATAGCTTCGGCTGTGTTCGTTGGGACGATCGCTGAAGTGGCGTTGGCCCTGTTCATCGATCCAGTACTGGATGTCCGCATGGCCAATGGGGCTAAGGGTGATTGAGCCGTAGATGGCAAGGCACCAGCACAGGCTGGTGCCAATCAGTTGACTGCAGGTTTGCATGACGACATTCCTTGTCGAAAGTTAACAACAGTTGTTGTGGCGGACAGCTTCCTGCCATCCGGGGAAAATTTAGTCGGCGACTTTGATAAAGCGCTCTCTAAAGGCTTCGGGTACAGAGACTACTTTACGCTCATCGTAATCAAAAAACACGATGCCGGTTTTAGCATGGGCGATCTCGACGGCGGTTTTACGGTTACTGAGTATATAGAAAAAGTCGCAGCCGTACTTGTTGAAATCGGCAACTGCAACATCGACTTGCACCTCTTCACCGTGAAAGCTCTCAGCCTTGTAGATGATCACCGAATCGGTCAGCACCAGGCCTTTGCCTTCAATATCCAGCTCGCTGTATTGGTACTGTTTCAAGAAGCGCACCCGGGCTTCATGAATCATCGACAGGACGGCGTCATTGCCGAGGTGGCCACCATAATTGATATCGCCAATTCGAACTGGCATCTCGGTGGTAAAAGTAAAATGCCGGGGCATCTCAAGTTTGACTCGCGCCATTGCTACTCCTAATTACCTTGCGACTGAATACCGTTCTTGGATATTGAGTCGTCGCCCTTAAAGCTGGGCTTGAATGTGCGGTGTAATTTTCACAGATCAACAGTGGCTAATATAGCCTGCGCACCGTTGAAAGCTAGTGTTTTTTAATCACTTCAAAGATTGCTGATGTGAGAGTGGTTAGATCTTCCGGGCTGATCACGTAAGGGGGCATGACATACACCAGCTTACCGAAAGGGCGCACCCAGACACCGGCTTCTACAAAGGCTTGTTGGATCTCAGCCATCTGTACTGGTTGTTTCAGTTCCACTACTCCGATCGCTCCCAGCACCCGTACATCTGCTACCTGTTCCAGTGTCTGGCAGGGATTCAGCTGGGTTTTTAGTTGCGCTTCAATAGCATCAATGCGGGGTTTCCAAGGCTCTGACTCGAGTAGCTCCAGACTGGCGCAGGCTACCGCGCAAGCCAGCGGGTTGGCCATAAACGTAGGGCCGTGCATAAAACAACCGGCGCCACCGGAGGAGATGGTTTCTGCTACCCCGGTATTGGTCAGGGTAGCGGCCAGGGTCATATAGCCACCGGTCAGGGCTTTGCCCAGACAGAGAATATCCGGGGTGATGTTGGCGTGCTCACAGGCGAATAGCTTGCCGGAGCGGCCAAAGCCGGTGGCAATCTCGTCAGCAATCAGCAGCAATTGGTGCTGGTCACAAAGTTGACGAGCCCGCTTTAGATATTCCGGTGAATAGAAACGCATACCACCGGCACCTTGGACAATGGGTTCCAGGATAAGCGCGGCTAGGTGCTGGTGGTTTTCTTCGATCAACTGTTCCAGTTCGGCAATATCGTTAGGATCCCAGGGGGCATTGAATCCGCACTGAGGTGCAGGGGCGAACAGGTGCTTGGGCAAGACGCCGGTAAAGAGTTCGTGCATGCCGTTTACCGGGTCGCAGACCGCCATGGCGCCGAAAGTGTCACCGTGATAGCCGTTGCGGATGGTGACTAGGCGGTTCTTCTCAGCTTTCCCCTTGGCGTGCCAGTATTGGATCGCCATCTTGATAGCAACCTCGACGGAGACCGATCCGGAATCGCAGAGGAAGACTTTCTCCAGACCTTCGGGTGTCATCTCTACCAGGCGTCTGCTCAGATCCACCGCTGGCTGGTGAGTGAGACCGCCGAACATCACGTGAGACATGGAATCGATTTGATCTTTGGCTGCCTGATTCAAGCGTGGATGGTTGTAGCCGTGGATGGTGGACCACCAGGAGGACATGCCGTCGATCAGTTCGGTACCGTTGGCCAGGGTCAAGCGTACTCCAGACGCTGAGGCCACCGGATAGGCCGGTAGTGGATCGATCATCGAGGTGTAAGGATGCCAAATATGATGTTGGTCGAAACTGATATCGTCGAGGTCGAGGGTCATGGAAGTCTCAAGCAGTTAACGGATCTGGGATTGCCAACCGCTATTAGAGCCCCGACGCTTCCGACAGGCAAGTATTAGTGCGAGATCGGGGCTAAGCAGACAGGTATGCAGACAGAGTTGCAGAAAGGGTTGCTTGGCTATTCCAGTCTAAAACCGACTTTTACCACCACCTGAAAATGAGCGATCTTGCCATCTTCAACGTGACCGCGAGTTTCCAGCACCTCAAACCAGCCGATATGATCGAGGGATTCCGAAGCCTTCTCGATGGCGTTTTTGATGGCCTCATCACTGCTGATGGGGGATGAGCCGACAACTTCAATCAACTTGTACACATGGTCTGACATGGCATGCTCCTGCAACCGGTTTTACAGGGCAGTGTAGACCAAACTCAGCAAGTGGCGATCGATTTGGCTAGCGAATAAAGAGACCGATCGATTCTACATGGGTTGTCTGGGGGAACATGTTCATGACCCCCCATTGGCTGAGTCGGTATCCCTGCTTCGCCAGCTCCCCGGCGTCTCGGGCAAAAGTGGCGGGATCGCAAGAGATATAGACGATCCGTTCAGCATCATGACCTGCTAGATTGCGCACAACTTCCAGCGCTCCTGCACGGGGCGGGTCCAAAAGAATTTTGTTGAAGCCTTTGTCGAACCAGGGTTGGCGATGAAATTCCCGAGTCAGGTCGGCCTTAAAGAAGCGAGCATTCTCGATACCGTTGCGCTGGGCGTTTTCCTCACCTCTGGTGACCATCGCATCCGATCCTTCAATGCCGACCACCTCTTGGGTTTTGCGGGCGATCGGGAGGGTGAAATTACCCAAACCAGAGAACAGATCCAGCACCCGGTCTTGTGGGTTTGGATCCAGCAGTTGCAGGGCCAGATCCACCATTTTGATGTTGAGCCCGGCATTGATCTGAGTGAAGTCATTGGGGTGGTAAGCCAGCTCAAGGTCATGTCCCACAAGAGGATAGTGGAGTCGCTGTTGCTCATGACCATAAGGGGCTAGAGACTCGGACCCTTGCGGCTGCAGGAACAACAGTACTTGTTCTTGCTCGCAGAGCTGTTGCAGGGCGGAGAGGTCTTGCTCGGCCAGTCGTAGCGTATGGCGGACAATAAGTGCGGTTTCGTCAGCCCCTCGAGCGATCTCGATATGGGACAGGGCCTGGGGCTTGTGAGCTTGCTTTAGCCACAGCTGCAACGGTGCGATCAGTTGCTCTGCCTGCTCTTCCAGGATCGCACATTCGTTGATTGCCACCAGTTGTTTGCTCTGACGGCGTCGAAATCCCAGTGTCGGCTCGCTGTGTTTTTTCGGACAATAAACCGATAGCCGGGCACGGCGGCGATAATGCCAATGCTGGTCATCCAGCGGTGACAGTATCTGTTCCGGAGCCAGATTGCTGATTCGCTGTAATTGGTCCAGAGCTTGCTGTTGTTTTAATTCTATCTGGGCAGCAGATTCCAGATGCTGTAATTCGCAGCCGCCGCATTGCTGGAAATGGCGACAGCGAGGTTCGCTGCGCAGGGGTGATGGGTTCAGTATCTCAAGAGTTCTGGCTTCATCGAATTTACTGCGCTGTTGAAGGTGCTGGGCTTTGACCTTTTCTCCGGGAAGCGCACCGGAAACAAACAGGGTTTTTCCCTGGCTGCGAGCCAATCCGCGGCCATCGTGACTAAGTCGTTCGATATCGATCTCAAAGGGTTCTTTGGAGCTGACGGCGGGTTTCTTTTTGGGTTGATAGAAGCGGCGTTGGGATCTCATAAGTGTGAACAGGGCCTGTTTACAGGCTCTCCTTGAGCATCTGGCGATATTCGGGGCTCAGGCCCTTTTCAAATTCTTCCTGGGTGATGTCGAATTGCATCTGTCCAAACAGGGATTCGAGAATGACCTGGCAGGTGTCCTTGGTTTTTTTGACCTGAGCCATAAGGTTTTTCAGGTCCATAGGCTGATCAGCGTCAAAGTCACCTTCCGCTTTCAGGCAGGTGAAATATTCCTGTGAATAAGGAACGATCAGATCGAAGTTCTGCATGACGGTTTGCTGAATTCTAACCATCAATGCCATATCGACATTTTGCATCAGTTCGCCCAACAATTGATGCAACTGAGGTTGTTGATCACCCTCTGGCGCAGTTTCATTGCTGGCGGCTACGGGGGGCAGTAGCAGCAAGAGGTAGAAGGTCAGGGCGGTCAGTTTTCTCATGGGGTTACCTCGTTGCATGTAGGGATCGTTCTAGCCATTGGAGTGTCGCTTGGCTTAGGAGTTTCCTTGGCGAGTTTCTGCCGGTTCCAGATCATGAACCAGTATCTCGGTTTCCAGTATCTGCCAACGCACATTGTACTCATTCAACAGGGTACCAAATATCCGTTGTTGATAGTTTTTGCGTTGGTGGCTGGGACGGGGGTCACAAAGCAGTACCTGCGCAATAAGGGATTTGAGCTCCTCTGCTTGGGAAGCCTGCTCTATCACCGTTAGTGCCTGCTGGGAGAACCGAACTGGCAGTTCTAACTGTTGTCCATCCGGAGCATAGTCGTAGTGTGCATCGTCGACGCTGTCGGAATAGGGCAGATAGGGTTTGATATCGATCACCGGCGTGCCGTCGAGGATGTCGGCGCCGCGGATATGCAACAGCACTTTTCCAGACGCTATCTCGACCGATTCTAAGGCTACTGCCGACATGCCAATGGGGTTAGGCCGAAAGGTGGAACGGGTGGCAAATACCCCCACTTTGCCACCATTAGAGCGGGGTGGGCGAACCAAGGGGGTCCAGCCACGTTCCAGGTGTTCGCTAAATAGAAACAGCACCCATAAATGAGAGCAGTTTTCGAGCCCGCGCACTGTATCGGCATTGGCGTAACTATCGACCAGCTCTATGGTGGCGGTGGCGGCTTCGGCTAGCCCCGATTGGCGAGGAATGCCAAACTTTTCCTTGAAACAGGAATGGACGATGCCGATGGTGTTGAGGCTGATTTGCTGATGCTTAGGCACGGGTGGAGTTCACTCAAAATAGCAGCTGGCGATTATAGGGGGGAGGCCACAAAATAGCCAATTCAGCTTAGAAAGCACCTACCTGTAGAGGCGGGCGATCAACGGCCTGACAGAGTTCCTGCAGCTCCATCACATGTCCCATCCAATAGGCGTGGGTGTTAAACCAGGGGAAGTGGGTGGGAAATGCCGGATCTTCCCAGCGACGGGCCAGCCATGCCGCGTAATGCATGACTCGTAGGGCACGCAGTGGCTCCACCAGATTCAGTTCGGCGCGGTTAAAAGGAAGAAACTCTTCGTAGCCCTCGATCAACTCATTGATCTGCAACAGCTGCTGGTTTCGGTCCCCGGACAACAGCATCCAAAGATCCTGTATTGCGGGGCCCATGCGGCAATCGTCAAAATCGACAAAATGCGGAGTAGATTCACGCCATAAAATATTGCCCGGATGGCAGTCACCGTGCAGTCGGATCTGCTTAATGTTCTCCAACTGCTCGAATTTATCTTCGATCTTTTCCAGCAGTTGCTCGCTGATTCGCTGGTACTCGTAGGTTTGATCTTCGGGCAACCAGCGATTTTCTAGTAAGTAATTGCGACTGGCGTGGCCGAAGCTTTCGATATCGATGGTGGGGCGGTGTTGAAAGGGTTGGCTTTGACCGATTAGATGTATTCGGCCCATGGTACGCCCGAGAATGTAAAGGTTGTCCAGATTATCTAATTCCGGGGCATGGCCGCCGCGACGCAGGAATAGGGCGAAACTGAACTGCCGGTGTTGATGCAGACTTTTTCCCGTTTCATCCTTGATGGGGGGAACTACCGGCAGGTCACCATCAAGCAGCGCCTGGGTAAATTGGTGTTCCTCCAAAATCTGGGCTTCGCTCCAGCGCTCGGGGCGATAAAATTTAGCAATCAGTGGTGCAGCTGGTTGATCCTCAATCCCCACCTGATAGACCCGGTTTTCATAGCTGTTCAGGGCCAGAATTCGGGCATCGCTGAGATATCCTAAAGACTCCACCGCATCCAACACAGCGTCTGGCGTTAAGGATTCGTAAGGATGTGGAACGGCATCGATATGCATTGGCTGGATTTCCTAAAGCCGAATCAATCGGCAGACTGCTAATCGCGTGAATTATGAAGCAATCCCTTGCCCGAGGCTACCGTTCAGGCTAGCGGCTAGGCGAAACAGGATGGCTAGGGGTGCGTGCTAAAGTCCAGGCTTCTACGGTGGTTACCCCCTGGCGTCGCAGCTGCCGGGCCAGTAGATCGATAGTGGTTCCCGTTGTCATGACGTCATCGAGAATTGCCACATGATGGATTCCCTCACAATCTCCGACCTGATAAGCCTTGGCTAGGTTGCGACGCCGTTGTTTGGCGCTTAAGCCCTGCTGATGGGGCGTATCAAGCAGGCGATGGCAGAGGGATGTGTTAAGTTGAATGTCCAGATTGCGGGCTAGATAGCGTCCCCATTCGGCTGCCTGATTGTAGCCTCTATGGTAGAGACGATTGCGATGCAGGGGTACCGGTATCAGCTGCTGCGGTGGTTGCTGTCGGATTTGGGATTCGAATGTCTGCAAAAACAGATCGCATGAAAGCTGGAGCAGATCGGGTTTGGCCTGGTGTTTGAGCTGTGCTACTAACCGATCGATTGGAAATTGATACAGAAGGGGAGACAGCGTCCGTTCGAAATAGGGCGTTTTTTTCAGGCAGCGTCCGCAGTAGCGCTTCAGATTTGGGGCGGCGTTAGAAGCGCTTGCTTTAAGAGGTTCGGCACAGCAATAACAACAGTGCTGTAGCCAGGGTAGATCGCTGTGGCAGTTGCAGCATATCAACTCGCGGCCAGAGGTGATTTGCTGGCAGAGCAAACATTGCCGAGGTATTTTGAATCGATTAAATAATAACCAATTGTTAACCGAGCTGATGATCATTGGTTGACAGTGGCATCCCTGCAATTATCATGTCCGGTATTACAACCGATACGTTTTCGGGCGGATATCCCTATATCGCCTGATATGTCATAGGCTATCGGTTTCCAGATCAAATTCAACCCCAGGTTATATTCAGAGCCGTTGCCCTGAAAAGGGAAGGATATTTTTATGCTAGCGAACAGCGCCCAACCTCGACACGATTGGTCTCCTGAGCAAGTTCAGGCACTTTTTGAACTGCCTTTTAATGATCTGCTATTTCAGGCCCAAACTGTCCATCGCCAGCATTTCGATCCCAATGCCGTTCAGGTAAGTACCCTGCTATCCATCAAAACTGGTGCCTGTCCGGAAGACTGCAAGTATTGCCCTCAGAGTGCCCACAACTGCACCGATCTCGACGCCGAACGGTTGATGAAGGTGAAGCAGGTGCTAAAAGAGGCTCAGGCTGCCAAAGAGAAAGGGGCTACCCGTTTCTGTATGGGAGCGGCTTGGAGCAGCCCGCGGCCCAAGGATATGCCTTTTGTGGTGGATATGATCAAGGGTGTGAAAGATATGGGGCTGGAAGCCTGTATGACCCTGGGGATGCTGGATCAGGATCAGGCCGATTCCCTGGCTGATGCCGGTCTCGATTACTACAATCACAATCTGGATACCTCCGCCGAATTTTACGGCAGCATCATTACCACTCGTACTTACCAGGATCGCCTCGATACCCTGCAGAACGTTCGCAACTCCGGCATGAAGGTGTGTTGTGGCGGTATCCTGGGAATGGGCGAGGAGTTGAAAGACCGCATCGGTCTACTGATTACTCTAGCTAATATGCCTGATCATCCTGAGAGTGTGCCTATCAATATGTTGGTTAAGGTAGAAGGTACGCCGCTAGATGCTGTGGATGATCTTGAGCCTTTTGATTTTGTCCGTACGATTGCTGTTGCTCGAATCCTGATGCCTAAATCCCATGTTCGACTGTCTGCTGGTCGCCAGCGTATGAACGAACAGATGCAGGCTCTCTGTTTTATGGCTGGAGCCAACTCCATCTTCTACGGAGAAAAACTGCTGACTACCGACAATCCGGAAGCTGATTCCGATCGCCAATTGTTCAATAAGCTAGGGATTAATCCGGAACAGCGTCACGGTGCTTCCGATGAGGCCCATGAGCAGGTGTTGATGCAGCAGATCGAAGATCACAAGAATGAATCGATGTTCTACGACGCATCGGCGTAAGGTACGACTGATGGCAGGCTTCGACGGGCTAGCGCAGACCCTGGCGGAACGACAGCAACAGCACCTGTACCGTCATCGCCGGGTGCTGGAATCCGCTCAAGGGCCTGAAGTGCAGGTCGATGGTAAGCGCTATCTCGGTTTTTGCAGCAATGATTATCTGGGATTAGCCAATCGCAAAGAACTTCGCGATGCGTTCAAGCGGGCTGCGGATCGCTTTGGCGTTGGCAGTGGAGCCTCCCATCTGGTCAATGGCCACAGTGCACTCCATCATGAGTTGGAAGAGGCCTTGGCAGAGTTTACCGGTCGTCCACGAGTACTGCTTTTTTCCACCGGCTATATGGCTAATCTGGGTGCGGTCAACGCCCTGATCGGCAAAGCTGATGCGGTATTTGAAGACCGTCTTAATCACGCCTCTCTGCTGGATGCCGGCCTTCTTAGCGGGGCCCGTTTTCAACGTTATCTACACAGTGATGTCGATAGTCTGGAAAACAAACTCAAACACAACGACAGCCCACGGCAACTGGTGGTCACCGATGGTGTTTTCAGCATGGATGGAGATATCGCCCCGTTACCTGAGTTGTGCCGTGTAGCCCAGCAGCAAGGGGCCTGGGTGATGGTGGATGATGCTCATGGCTTTGGTTGCCTGGGAGAAACAGGGGCTGGTTGCATCGAACATTTTCAGTTGGATCAACAACAGGTGCCTGTGCTGATGGGGACACTGGGTAAAGCTTTTGGCACCTCGGGTGCTTTTGTTGCTGGCAGTGAAACGCTTATCGAGACCCTGATCCAATTTGCTCGTCCCTATATTTACACCACAGCGATTCCCCCAGCCGTGGCAGGGGCCACTTTGGCCAGTCTCAAACTGGTTCGTGAAGGCGGTCACTTGAGGGAAAAGCTACAGCAGCTGATCAAACAGTTTCGGACCGGAGCCCAGCAGTTGGGACTGGAATTAATGGATTCGCCAACACCGATCCAACCTATTTTGATTGGTGATTCCGATAAGGCCATGGCAATGAGTCAGGCGCTTGAGGAGCAGGGCGTTTTTGTCGGTGCAATTCGTCCCCCCACAGTACCTGCGGGCAGTGCGCGGTTGCGGGTTACCCTCAGCGCGGCTCATAGCACGGAACAAGTCGATCAGTTATTAGACGCCTTGGATAACAGCCGCAAGGTATTGGCATGAGTCTGCACATTGAAACTAGCGGCAATCCACAGGCAACGCAGCTATTGCTGATCCACGGCTGGGGAATGCATGGCGATATCTGGCAGCCGCTGTTGCCCTTGCTGGAGAGCCATTTCCATATTTATCGAGTGGATCTCCCTGGTCTCGGGCGAAGTGCCGCATGTTTTCCAGATCAATACAGTCTCAAGGCTGTTTCGGCGATTCTAGCCGATGGATTAGTTGATCAGATCCACCAACCGATGATCTGCTGTGGATGGTCTTTAGGGGGCGTAGTGGCTGCACAGCTATGTGCTGATGACCGCATACCCATCTCTGGATTGGTCACTTTGGCGACCAACCCCAGCTTCGTGCGGCAGAGTGACTATCCTCACGGGATGGACGCTGATACTTTCCGGCAGTTCCAACAACAGTTACAGATTAACTGGCTAAAAACTCTTAATCGTTTTTCCATGTTGATGGCCCAGGGAGACGGTGATGCACGGGGTTTGGTGAAACAGGTTAAAGCACTGTTTGAGCTTTATAAGGATCAGCCACCGCAACGATTGGCAGAATCTCTTGCGCTTTTGGATCAGGATTATCGATCCCTTTTCAATAGCTTGAATCTACCGCGCCTGCACCTTTTTGCCGAGCACGATGCCCTGGTTCCAGCTGCAGCAGCAGAGGT
This sequence comes from Motiliproteus sp., assembly GCA_026196225.1. GTDB lineage: Bacteria > Pseudomonadota > Gammaproteobacteria > Pseudomonadales > Balneatricaceae > Motiliproteus. The sequence continues at coordinate 23,612 of JAPHRD010000003.1, read as the reverse complement.
GATTGGTGGTGAAAGCGAAACAGTTGCAGAAAGCAGCCATCTGTTGATGCTCTCTGATCCGCAAAAATTGAGTCAGGGCTTGCTGCAGTTTGAGGAGCGGGTCCATGGCTAGTAACAGTGTGACAGCTCAACCCCGTCTTTCTCCCAGGGGCCAATCCCCATCAGACAGCTCGGTACTGGATAAGCGCAGTATCGCCGCTTCATTCAGTCGGGCTGCTCAGAGTTATGATTCTTTGGCGGCGATTCAGCGGCAGGTAGGACATCAACTGATGTCCCAGGCTAGTCGGCACTTGCAGGGTCGGGTGATGGATCTTGGCAGTGGTACTGGATACTTCTCCAGCGAGCTGATCGATCAATCCCAGATCGACGAAGTATTGTCGGTGGATCTGGCTGAGGGGATGTTGGCTTATGCCAGGCAGCAGCGCAGTCATGCAAACATCCGCTGGATTTGTGCCGACGCAGAGGCTTTACCTTTGGCCGACAATAGTCTGGATGGGGTGTTTAGCAATTTTTCCATCCAATGGTGTGAGGATCTGCCTCGATTGTTTGACGAGATTCGACGGGTATTAAAACCCAGGGGAATGTTGGCCTTTTCTACTCTGGGGCCGGATACCCTTAAAGAGTTAAGGCAATCCTGGGCTAAGGTGGATGACTTTGTTCACGTTAATCGCTTTCAGCCCCGCCAACAATTACAACAGGCGTTGGCCAATGGCTACCAGCCCCGTCAGCAGCAGGAACAGCTTATAGAATTAGAATACCAGCGGCTTAACCAGTTGACTGAAGAGTTGAAGGGTATTGGCGCCCACAATGTTAACCAAGGGCGTATTGCCGGTCTCGCCGGCCGCAAGCGGATTCAGGCATTTCGTAATGCCTACGAGGATTTTCGCAAAAGTAACGGCATGTTGCCGGCGACTTATCAGATCTACTACGGTGTTTATCAAAAGCGCTAGCCACCGTTCTAACGAGGTGTCAGAGATTGGCTAAATCTTATTTTGTGACCGGCACAGATACTGACGCCGGAAAAACCCTGGTTGCCGCAGCATTGTTGGAGGCAGCTAAGCAGCAAGGCGCGCGTACTATCGGCTTGAAGCCGATTGCGGCTGGTGCGATTGAAACCGAGCAGGGGCGTTGTAACGATGATGCCCTGCTGCTGCAAGAATACAGCACTGAGAAACTGCCTTACCAGCAGGTTAATCCGGTACTTTTTGAAGAGGCGATTGCTCCCCATATCGCGGCTGACCGTGAAGGCAAGCGAATAACAGCTGAGCGGCTGGTAGGATTCTGTCGGGGAGTGATGATGCAACCCAAGGACCTGCTAATTATCGAGGGTGCTGGTGGTTGGCGCGTGCCGCTAAATAGTCATGAAAACCTTTCAGAGTTGCCAAAGGCGCTGCAGACTCCTGTCATTCTGGTGGTGGGTATGCGTTTAGGTTGTCTCAATCATGCTTTGCTTACCGCAGAAGCGATTGCCGCTGATGGTTTGCCTTTGGCAGGCTGGGTTGCTAATGCTGTTGATCTCGAGATGGCTTGTTATCAAGAAAATCTGGAAACACTCAAAGCCCGAATTCGTGCTCCGCTGTTGGGCGAGATCCCTTTTATGGAGTCGGTTTCGGTAGAAACGGCAGCGGCTAATCTGTTGACCGGTGTCAATCATCTGTTGGCTAAACAATGACCAGTTTTAGCAATTAGGCTATACTGTCACCGTTGCAACCAGTGTGGAGTATCGAAACATGCAGATACCAGCCATATCAACAGCGGTACAATCACCTTTAGGCGTCAATCGAAACGACGGCGCGCCACGTACTTCTGCTGATGCTTTGAATGAAGGTCAATCTGAAAACAGTGTTCAGGCTACAGGCCAGTCTAGTGGCAGTGAAGCCGTACAGCCTGTTGAAGAAAATCTTAATGAGGTCGCTTCTGCGGATGGTCAGGCGGCATTAACTACTCAGGTGGTTACCGCTGCGGATGAAGTATTGGGAACTTCCTTAGGGCTCAATATCGACACCACTGCTTAAATTGCTTATCTCAGGGAGGCAGAAATTCTGGAAAGTGGAGGCATCTCCCTTGCCGGAGCGCAGGGGGCCCTTAATCAGTCTACCCAGTTATCGTTCCGTGGAACTGTAGCTCAAGGTACTGCTGCGTCCAATCCAACCTCTCTTCAAGCTGAAAATTCTAATTTATCCTCTGAGCAACAGGCCCTGCCCGGTCGGGCAAACGCACCGTTGCAAACCACTGATACTCAAAATCTCGACAACCAAGCCAACGTCAGCGTAGAAGATGATGCTACCCTGATCAGAAGCCGTGAAGAGATCGAACAACGCCAAGAGCGAGAGCAGATCAGCGAGCTGTCCGCTATTGATCGAGATGTGAGGGCACACGAAGCTGCCCACGCAGCCGCTGGCGGTAGCATCGCCGGCTCACCCAGCTTCTCGTACACCCGTAGTCCTGATGGCCGTTTATATGCCACGGGCGGTGAAGTTTCCATAGATACCTCGCCGGTTCCTGGTGATCCCCAGGCCACTATCGACAAGGCAGAAACCATTATCCGTGCAGCAAATGCACCGGCAGACCCTTCACCGCAGGATTTGCGAGTAGCCGCCAGTGCCCAGGCGTTGTTGGTTGATGCTCAGGCTGAGCTGTTGGCGTTGGAAGCTGAAGCGAAGGCTGTAGCCGAAGATGAGACTGAATCCATTGCCGACGAAGAAACTAGTTTCGCAACCAATAGTAATGAACCTAGTGCTTTTGAATCTAACCGGGATTCCATTCAGGAACGGCTAGAGCGATCTCGCGAACAAAGAGAGGCGTTTGCAGATCAGTTGCAGGAACTGAATCGTCGATTGAATGACGTTCAACAGCAATTGATCGATAGTGGTTTGATTGATTCCCTGAATCCACAGGGTAACTTCCTCGATCTGGTTGTTTGATCGATTCTTTTTTAGCGTCGGCGGTTAGTCCGGTTGTTGCAAGTAGCGCAGAACCAACTTGGTAAAGGCTGCGGGCTTTTCTGCGTGGGGCCAGTGACCCACTCCATCCATCACTCTTGCTTTCACTTTTGGAAAAAGATGCAAAATCTTGCTGCGATGGGATTCCTGAATGTAATCAGAAGCTCCACCTTTGATAAACAGGGTGGGGCCATCATAGTGGTTATGGTGACTTTCGGGAGCGTCGGCAATATCGTCGTAGGCCTTGTTTAGACCATCTAAGTTCATGCGCCAGGCGAAGTGGTTGTGATCTCGATAGAGATTCATCAGTAGAAACTGGCGTACACCTACCTCATCAACATACTCAGCCAAAGCTGCGTCGGCATCTTTGCGAGATTGAACATGCTTTAGATCGACGTTGAAAAGCCCCTGGAAAACTTCGTTATGACCGGGTGGGTAGCGCACGGGTGCGATATCCACCACGATCAGCTTGCGAATTCGTAGTGGGTGGTCCAGAGCAAGTTGCATGGCTGCTTTACCACCCATCGAATGGCCTAGGAGCAGTACTTGCTCCAGGCTGTGGTCATCAAGAAATTCCACCAAGTCGTCACGAATGGATGGATAGTCCATCCCACTTGACCAGGGGGATAAGCCGTGATTACGCAGATCAACGGTATATACCTGGTAGTGTTCAGATAGTGCCTTGACCTGGCCACGCCAGTTATCAAGAGAGCCGAACAGTCCATGCAAGATTACTAGAGGTTCACCTTTGCCTGAGACTTTATAGTGGAGTTTCATTGATTGACTGGTCCTCGATTAAACGATTGCCAGTAGCTCGACTTCGAATACCAGGGTGGAGTGAGGAGGGATTGAACCAGCACCCTGTGCACCGTAAGCCAGCTGAGAAGGTACGAATAACTTCCACTTGGAACCAACGCTCATTAATTGGAGGGCTTCGGTCCAACCGGAGATTACACCGTTAACCGGGAACTCTGCAGGCTCGCCGCGCTCTACGGAGCTGTCGAATACCTGGCCGTTGGTAAAGGTGCCGTGGTAGTGAGTGCGAACGGTGGAAGACTGATCTGGCTTTTCGCCATTACCTTCAACCAGAACTTCGTATTGGAGACCAGACTCAGTCACCTGAACGCCGTCACGCTTGGCATTTTCTTCCAGGTATTGAACGCCAACTTCAGAGGCTTTCTCGGCTTCTTCCTGGGCACGGGCTTGCATCTTTTCCTGTAGCTCTTGGAAAGCGGCTTGCAGTTGGGCTTCGCTTACTGGTGGAGCGATATCGGCAAACGCATCTGCCAGACCTGCTTTAACCAGCTCAATGTTCAGACCATCGATGCGGTTAGCTTTTAGTTGGTCGCCCATATTGCGGCCGATGCCGTAGCTGACGATCTCTTCGTTTGTGTTCAGTGTGGGTTGTTCGGACATGGATCCTGCTCTTGGTTTGATAAAAAATACGTGACTATACCAGCTTCGTGCTGGCGACTGTTTACTGTTCAACCATCATTAACATGGGGTCGATACGGGCATTATTCAAGCTGACGCCCCAATGAAGGTGGGGACCGGTTACCCTGCCAGTGGAGCCGATAGTTCCGAGCTGTTCTCCTTGAGGGATGAGTTGACCCAATTTCACATGGATTTGATCCATATGACAGTACATGGTGGTCAGGCCCTGTCCGTGGTCAAGAATGACGGTGCGGCCATTAAAGAAGTAATCGCCGGTTGCTACTACTTTGCCAGGGGCGGGGGCGATAATGGGTGAACCTTTAGGGGCTGCGATGTCTAGACCACTGTGTGGTTTGCGAGGTTGGTTATTGAAAAAGCGTCGTAGCCCGAATGGGCTGCTGTAAGGCCCTTTGGCTGGTTTCAGCAGTTGAGTCGCAGGGGTGTCGGTATCAGTCCAGCTGGCGATGGCAGTGATGATCTCTTTCTTCTCGCGATTGATACGTTTCATATCCAGCGGATTCGGATTTACTTTGCGCTTGTTTTTGATAGTCAGGCGCTGTTCCTTGTACTGCTTACCCTGAATCTTGAAATGTTGTTTTTTCCCATCCACAGTCAACGTCTGTTGACCTGTTTTGGCGCTGAGAGGGATGCCCACTAAAGCGACCCAATCGACTTTGGCCTGATAAGGGGTGTTGTGACTGGGAACAACCATTACCCGGTGCTTGTTGTAGATTACCTTTGGAGGCGTTGAGCTATTTCCCTGCAGCGGGATATGGACAATCCCCCCGGCAACGGCTGCTTGTTTGGGGAGTTCCAAACCGTAACTGTTGAACGCCAGAAAGGTTAACAGTAGGGCGCTGACGAGTGATTTCATGAAGTCTGTTCCTTGTGTTCTGTCTCAGGGCTGACGGCAATAATCTCGCATTGCAAACGTCCTTTGGCTAAGCGTGCCTGGATCTGTTGCCCAGGCTGTTGCTGGCCCGAATCTGTGAGGACGCTTCCCTCACTGTCGGTGACGATGGCGTAGCCTCGATCCAGCGTCGCCAGTGGGCTAACAGCCTGGAGTCCATGGGTTTGGCCGGCCAACTGCAACTTTTTGCGTTCAAGGCTTTGGGCCATCGCCCGTTGCAGTCTCTGACCCAGTTGGGTCGTGCTTTGTTCCAGTTGTGAGATTGCAACGCCGGGAGACTGTCCGCTAAGGCGCCGTTGCAGGTTTTCGAGCTTCGCCTGGGAGGCTTCCAATCGTTGGTCCAGGATACGATTGAGTCGTAGCTCCAGGCCGTCTAGTTTCTGTGCCTTGTCCTGTAGCTGTTGGCCAGGATGGCGTAGCCGTTTACCGAGATTATCCAATTGCAGTTGGTTAAGCTGCAGTCGACGTTGTAGCTGCTTTTCCAGGATTTCTTCATAGTAGCCGAAACGCCCTAGCAGATACTCTCGGTCGGGACTGACCAATTCTGCTGCTGCCGAAGGTGTTGGAGCGCGAACATCGGCGACAAAATCGGCGATGCTGAAATCCACCTCATGGCCGACGGCGCTGACTACCGGAATATCACTGGCGTGGATAGCGCGAGCCAGGGTTTCGTTATTGAAGGCCCAAAGGTCTTCCAGGGATCCACCGCCACGACCTAAAATTAAAACATCGCAACGACCGTCTCGGTTGGCAAACTGCAGCGCTTTGATTAGCTGTTGGGGGGCTTCTTCTCCCTGCACCGCTGCTGGATAGAGAGAGACGGGTAATGAAGGAAAGCGGCGATTCAGGACGCTGATGATATCTCGCACCGCTGCGCCGGTAGGGGAGGTAATGACGCCAATATGCTTGGCCACATCCGGCAGTGGTTGTTTATAGTCTGGATCGAACAAGCCTTCAATTTGAAGCTTTGATTTCAGCGCTTCGTAGGCAGCCTGCAAGGCACCGGCGCCGGCTTCCTCTAGGTAATCCCCGATCAGCTGAAACTCGCCACGACCTTCGTAAAGGCTGACTTTTGCTCGCAAACGGACCTGGTCACCATTTTTAGGACGGTACTTTAGAAAACGGTTTCGATTGCGAAACAGCGCGCATCTGACCTGGGCTTGATTGTCTTTTAGTGAGAAGTACCAATGGCCGGAACTGGGGCAGACAAAATTAGAAATTTCCCCTTCGACCGTGATCATGGAGAAGCCGCGTTCTAGCAACATTCGAGCTTGATGATTAAGTTCGCTAACGCTGACGATAGGGTTGGCGTTTTCTACCAAGGTGATTTCCTTAGAACTGAATTAAGCACCCCGACATGGTACAGGGAGTGGCCGTCAAATGCAGGGGGCTTTTTGTCGCTCTAGCTGGATTTCTCGACCAGAACCTGCCGAAAGGTGAGATTGATTCGAGGCGCTTGCAACCCTTTTTTCTTGGGAATGGAGTGAAGCCAATGCTGCTGGGTGGCGCCAGCCATCAACAACAGCGATCCGTGCTGCAAGCAGAGTTCAAAGTTATGGCTTTTGTCACCCTTATGGCGTAAACAGAATCGTCTTTCTGCGCCCAGGGTCACCGACGCCAGAATAGGCTTGGTACCCAGTTCCGGTTCATTATCGCAGTGCCATCCCATACTGTCCTGACCATGTCGGTAGAGGTTGGCCAGTACCGCGTTAAATTGCTGATGGCAGTGGTGTTCAACCTGCGCTTTGATATCCTTGAGCAGAGGATCCCAGGCGTGGGGCTTCATCTGCAGGCCTGAATAGGTATAGCTGCAACCTTTATCTCCGTACCAGGCCTGTAGCCGGGGGATGGCAACGGAGCGGCCAAACATACGTATGTTGTCCTGTTGCCATTTTAGGGTGTCGATCAGTTCGGTTAGTAGTCGGTCGGCCTGCACTGAGTCGAGAAAATGAGGCCAGTAGTAACATTCCGCATCCGCAAGCGGTAGTCGCTCAAAACCGGGAGCTAGCTTCGCAACCACGTTCGAATGGCGGTGCACAGGGCACTGCTGATCTCTATTTTATTGGAGGGGTGGGGGATGGTTTCGGTGGTGATTACTTCACTGTATTGACGCAGTTCCATGTAGGCTTCATCGGCAAATATGCCGTGAACACCTATGCAGTAGGGGCGATTAAACCCGAGGTTGCTGATCTGTTCCAGAGTAGTAAGCATGGTGCGACCGCTGGAGATGATGTCATCTACCAGTACCGGGGTATGGCTTTTCCATTGATTCAGGTTGGGAACGCTAATTTCAACATTGCGGTCGCCGTGGCGTGTTTTCTCAAGAATGAGGTGTGGCGCGCCGGCACGTTTGGCAACATCAGCTACCCACTGTTCGCTTTCGCTATCAGGACCCAGAAAAACAGGATTGTCTACATGATCACTGACCCAGTCGGCGATCAGCGGTGAGGCTTTTACGATCTGGCTGGGGATCTGATAAACCTCATCCAAATGGTGAATACGATGTAGATGGGGATCGATAGTGATCAGGTGGTCAAAATAGTTGGATATGAGTTTTCCGAAAGGAATCGCGCTGACGCATTCACCGGTTTGAAAGCGCTTGTCCTGGCGCATATAGCAGAGATAGGGGGTGACCAGGGCAATGCGTTTCGCACCCAGCTCGCGTAAGGTTTCTGCCAAAAATAGCAGGGACATGATCTTGTCGTTGGGTTGATACAGATTGCAGTAGATGACGCAATCCCGTTGCTGGCAGTCACTGTCGATACGCAGGTAGCTTTCCTGGTCCGGAAACTGGCGTTGATTGAGTACTCCCTCTTCCGCTTCCAACTGCTTGGTAATCTCTGCTGCGAGTAGTGGATTGCTGTGAAGGTTGAATACCAATGGGCGCATAGACGATAAATCCTTGTGGTTCGAACTTTTTGTATCGGTTTGTATCTGCTTTTATCGATGGCTAAGGATTGTACTTCACTTAGTCAGGACAGTGTAATCAGTTGTGAGTGTTCGTCCAGATAAGCCACCGCATAATCCAGCTCACCGGGGCTTTCGGCATGGATGGTGAGTAGGGTTTCCCCTTTTTTTACCTGGTCCCCCAGTTTTGCGTAACAGACGATGCCTGCGGCAGGATCAGCTGGAGCTCCGGCCAGCTTTGCCAATTGAGATAGCAGACGGTTATTTATTCCACTGACGGTGCCATGTTGATGGGCCACCATATTGTAGCGGTAGGGGGCCACGGGAGGTTGCTTTAATCCACCTTGGGCGTTACAGATGTCGACAAATTTTTGCCATGCCTTACCCGATTCGATAATAGCAAGGGCCTTCTTAAAACCTTCCCCATTGTCTGCTTTGCCTGCCATTTCCAATAGCGCTCCGGCAATTTCAGCTGACCGGTTTTTCAGATCCTTCGGTGCATCTGCCTGATTTTTTAATACGGCGAGGATATCCAGCCCCTCCAGAGCGGGGCCAATGCCACGACCCACCGGTTGGGAGCCGTCACTAACCATGATGCGTACCTGCAATCCCAGGTCTTGAGCCACGGATTTTAGGAGATTGGATAGTCGCTCGGCGGATTTAGAATCACGGACTTTGGCGGTTGTTCCCACCGGAATATCGATCAGCACATGGGTCGCTCCGGCGGCTATCTTTTTCGACAAAACTGAGGCGATCAGTTGACCTTCGCTGTCTAGCTCCAGTGCCCGCTCAACCCGAATCAGCAGGTCGTCGGTAGGACTTAGGCGAACCGAACCTCCCCAGGCCAGGCAACCACCGTGCTGGCTAACAATGTCGCGGATCTGCTGCAGACTGAGGCGTACCTCGGTAAGCGTCTCCATGGTATCGGCTGTACCGGCCGGGGAGGTGATTGCACGTGAGGACGTTTTCGGCATGGTTAGCCCAGCCGCTGCCAGGATAGGTACCAGAATGGGGCTGGTACGGTTGCCGGGCAGGCCGCCGACACAATGTTTATCTACAACAATATTCTGTGGCCACTGTAACTGGCTTCCTGCACCAATCATTGCTCGAGTCAGGTCGACAATTTCCCGTCGGTTTAATCGGTTATGGCCGCAAGCAGTGATAAAGGCAGCGAGATGTACGTCGGCGTAAAGCCCCGCCGCAATATCCTGAACGATGCCGTTAATCTGATCGGTTGTTAGCCTATGGCCAAACACCTTCGCCCGCACATGGGAGAGAGATTCCAAGGGTTTTGGATGGTAGACACAAACATGATCACCCTCTTCTAGCGCCATCCGATTCCAAGCGGAGTCGGAGAAGCCAATCTGTTGATCCAGTAGGGCATCATTATTGACGATGTGAAGGGTGGCAATAATCACCCTGTTCCCGGCTTCGACCTGGACTCGGGACAGGGCAGAGAATCCTTCGGAATAGCAGACATGGCTGTCGGAGCGCAGATAGATTGTTAGCTCTTGGTGAGTATCTATCCCCATCTTGCGAGCGGTTAGTGGTAATAGGTGTTCGCCTTTGTGGTGGCTCATGGCTTTGGATAGCCTCTGCAAAAAAATTTTAGATACAACCCAAAAGAAAAAACATGCCTGACGGAAAAACGGCTCCTACAGCATGTCACTATCCATTTACGGAGCTGTTAGGTAAGTATAGTTGCCCCTATTGACCATTTGGCGGATGAGATCGCAGATATAAGTTGCTAGAATGCGTCGATATTTTTCTACAAACCATCGACTAAAGAGATGTTGAGTTACATATATGGATCCTAGATACCGCCTGGTTATCTCCTGCCCAGACCGAATGGGCATCGTCGCAATGGTCAGTAATTTTATTTCCAGCCACGGCGGTTCCATCGGTGATGCTCAACAGCATTCAGACTCCAATAGCGGCTGGTTTTTCATGCGTTACGAAGTAACCGCTGGCAACGGCCCATTCTCTCTGGATCAGATGCGAGAGGCGTTTGAACCGATTGCCCAGTCATTCAATATGACATGGCGTATGGAGGACTCTTCCAAACCCAAGCGGGTTATGTTGATGGCTAGTCGTGAAGCTCACTGCCTTGCTGATCTACTCTACCGATATCATGCTAAAGAACTGCAGTGCGAGATCCCTTGCGTGGTCTCCAACCACGACGACTTACGTAGCATGGTAGAGTGGCACGGCATCCCGTATCATCACATTCCAGTTGATCGTGATGACAAGGCGACCTCCTTTGCCAAAGTTCGGCAAGTGGTCGAAGAGCATGAAATTGATACCATCGTGCTGGCCCGTTATATGCAAATCCTACCGCCGGATCTGTGCGGAGATTTTGCCAATCGGGTGATCAATATTCACCATAGTTTCCTGCCTTCATTTGCCGGTGCAAGACCTTATCACCAGGCCCATGAGCGGGGTGTAAAGCTGATTGGTGCCACCTGTCATTATGTAACCCAGGATTTGGATGCCGGTCCCATCATCGATCAGGATGTCATTCGCATCAGTCACACTGATGAGATAGAGGATATGGTACGGTTGGGGCGTGACGCAGAGAAAAGCGTGCTTGCACGGGGATTGCGTTGGCACCTGCAGGATCGAATTTTGGTCCACGGAAATAAAACGGTAGTATTCAACTGAGGCGGACCAAATTTATCGCCTCGGTGTTTTTTAAATAGCTGTATCGTGGATTTTGTTGTTTGTAGTATGTTGTTAAGTTATTGGTAAATATAGTTATCTGTTGCACATAAGGAGCAGCAAACATGTTGAAGTCAGTTAAAGTTCAGGATTATATGACCACCCAGCTGGTAACCTTTAAACCGGAAACCGAGCTGTTTGAAGCGATTGATGTTTTTACTGAACACAATATTTCTGGTGCTCCAGTCGTAGACGAACGTGGTGAAATGATCGGCATGTTGTCTGAAGTCGACTGCCTGAAAGCTATCCTCAGCTACACCTACCACGAAGAAGAACATGGCGGTCATGTCGGTGATTTTATGACCGATAAGGTCGACAGCATCGAGTACGGCGAAGATATTGTTAATCTGGCCAAGAAGTTTATCGACGGCCCGCGCCGCCGCTTCCCTGTATTGAAAGAGGGTAAGTTGGTTGGTCAGATCAGCCGTAAGGACGTTCTGCATGCAGTCAAGGACTTTGTTGATCAGCGCTGATTCAACATCCGGTTTGATTAGAAGGAGGCGTTAAGCCTCCTTTTTTGTCTCTGACGATTCGCTCAAAAGCTGGTGTCAATGGAATTAGTTGCAACGGTAATACCGCTCTATTTGTGATAAGCTCCGGACATTTCCCATGGCCCGAGCGGGCAAGAATATTGAGTTTTCTATGACAGGGTTATTTCCTGAAAAACCGATGCTGTTTTACCCTTCATTGGCGCAATGCTTTGGTGTCGAAGAAGCGCTGTTGTTATCTGTTTATCACGAATTTTGCCAACACCACGGTGCTGTAGATGCCCAAGGGCAGAGTTACTTTTTAGCACGGCGGATGGAATGGCAGAATCTGGCTTCGTTTTGGAACGAGGAACAGCTGGCAACCCTGACCAACAGCTTGGTCAGCCAGCGGGCGATTGAAGCAGAGTTTAATGCCAACGGCAGCATTCGTGTGCTGATTTTGAATCAGATGGCTGATGAAGCTCCCTCTGTTGAGGCTCCAGTTTCAAAACCAGAACTACCAGAGCGTTCCAAGGCATATCGTGCAATTCAGGAGAGTCATCCAGCCGTTCCTGCAACTGTTTCTGCAGCCACTACTTCGTCTGGGCAGGCGAAACCCTATGAGAATCCGAATACCATGCTGGCTCGCGGACCAGCCCCTAGTTTTGGTGGCAGTACCGGATGGGATCGTCCTAAGGATGATCTTGAGCGGTTATTTGACCAGCAGGAGAAGCGCAACCAGCAATTGCATGAAATTGATCTGGGCTGGAAACCTTCGAACACCACTTATCAAATGCTGGCCAAGCATAATATCCCTGCGCAGTTTGCCGATAATATTATCGATGAGTTTATCGCTTACTGGATGGCTCAAAACAAGAAAAAAGCCTCTTGGGACTCGCCCTTTATTGACCATGTGAAGCGTAAATGGGTGAGAGAACAGAGTCGAATGGGGCGCGCAGCAGCAAGAGCAGATCAGCAAAGTGAGGACAAAGGTGAAAGATATCAATCAACTAATCGCGCAGAGAAGCGCGAACGGATCACCGAAGCCGTCATGGACATCAAAAACATCGACTGGTGATTCCGCTGGAAAACAGGATCTGATCAACGCTGAGACCAAGACTCTGGTTAATATGATCTTTGCCCGCTTTATGACGATCTACGGGCATAAGTTCAAAAGCACCTTCGAAAACGAAAATGAGATCCGTATCGCCAAGCGCGAATGGGCTCTGAGTCTACGTGATTATTCCGAACAGGAACTTGTCCATGCGGTGAATCGCTGCAAGGAGGAGTTCGTGTGGATGCCGACGGTGTCAGAATTTCTCTCGGTGTTGAAAAAGGGTTTTGAGGATTATGGACTGCCTACCAGTCGGCAGGCTTATGAAGAGGTTTGCATGCATGCTGACCATCCTCGAAAGCATACTTGGAGCCATCCAGCGGTCTATTTTGCTGGACGGGAAACCGATTGGTTTCGACTTCGTAGCGAAGAGAAATCTCAGGTTTTTACCGATTTTAAGTTCAATTACCGCAAGCTCTGTCAGCGGGTATTGGCTGGGGAGGATCTTCAGGTGCCGATGGCCAAAGGACTACCGGATAAATCCAGCAACACTCAGGCGGATCTGATAAAAACCTGGGGGGAGGAGAATCAGGTCACCCCGGAGCAGGCCGCAACTCTTCTTTTTTATCTGCAAAAACCTAAAGATAGTTCGGTGCGGGCTCACTTCAAAGCGCGTTCTGAACAGTTGTTGAAAGAATGGGGAGTGAAAGCCCAACTGCCTTAACTGTTGGGCTCTCTTTTAGCTGGTTTTTCCTGCAGTCGATTGGTTATCAACCGCCGAAGAAGGCACCAATGGCTTTGCCTAAGGCTTCGCTTCGTTGAGGGTCGCGAAAGCTTTCCATAATCGGCCCACGCATTCCCGGCATAAAGACCAGATCCCTGACCATCAGGTTGAAGCTTTGCTGGCCGGCGCTATTGATCGCCAGGCGCTCCATAAACTGGCGACGAAAATCACTGTCTTCCAGATCTTTCCAGCTGCGACTGGCGATGGCTGCCAGCAGTTCGATATTGGCCCCCTGATCACTTTCCAGCAGTTTTGAAAGTGTTTGTCGGCGTAGTCCCGCGTCATGGCATTGGGAAATACCACGAACAACTGCGCCTAAGGTGTTGGCGCTGGTGGCAGGATCGCTCAGCAATTGCTCCACACGGTTGGCAAGGGCCTGGCAGATACCATGGCTGGGTACTTCGTGTTCAAGGTTGACGCATAGGGCTTCTAGCGGTGGTATCGGCAGGTGTGAAATCGCTTTTTCAGCCAAGGAGTGGTTGCCGCGCTCGTCCAAGCGGGCGCAGAAATCTGCGATCCCCTGCAGACCCAACTGATCCCACTGCTCAAAACCTCGCAGCCCCGAAAAATACTCTCGGGCCGGCTCGTAATAACTAGAGGCAGGTTGCTTCAGGATCGAGGTAGCACGAGCGTGAAATGCAGCCATCTTTTCCTGATCTGGGGTGAAAGAGAACGGGTTGTCCTTTAACGGATCCTGCTCTGCAGATTTTTCCAGCAGTTGGTTGCCTACCGTTTTGGCAATACGATTGAGGAAATCGTCCCGAGCCGCCTGAACCAACATGCCTTGCTCGTCCAGTGGAAACTTCAAAAACCAGATCAGATGTTGGTCGGTTTGCTTGGGATTGAACAGCAGAACGGCGATCCAGGCCTGTTGCAGAAAAGGCAAAGGGTAAGGGGTTTCAGTCTGTTCGAATTTCTGAAAAGATTCCTGGCTCAACTTGCTGATTCGACGGCCTAAATCAAAGATTCGGAAGTTAGCGTCGGTTGAGCGAAGGAAGTCGGAGAGCGTCTGTATATTGTTCATAAGGAAAAGCTAAAAAAGATCTTTGTCTAAGGATTGGCTGCAGTGTTAGGATATCGGTGCATTCTATCATTCATCAGCAGTCAACGGGACTTATACATCGGTGCAAGTAGCATTGAGCAAAGGAACTGAATCCAGTGACTGGTTTCTCTACATCATCGAGACCCAGAGCGGACGTCTCTACACCGGAATTACCACCGATATACAGCGGCGGTTTAGTCAGCACCAACAGGGCAAAGGCGCCAAGTTTTTCCGAACGGATCCTCCCTCTCAAATACGCTTCCAGCAGCGTTTCGGCGACCGTTCCGAAGCCAGCAAGGAGGAGGCAAGAATAAAAAAACTCACACGTATCAAAAAGTTGCAATTAATTGCATCGGAAGGTGATCAAACTATTCAGCACGGATGACCGCCTGAATAATTTGATTATAATGCGCAATAACATTTAAGAATGTTTGGGTTTATACATTGAAACAAACAGTACGCGCTCTATTTGGATCTATGCTGGGAAGCATGCGTGATCTGGCTCCCATCATCGTCGTTATCGTTTTTTTCCAGTTTGTTGTACTTCAGCAGCCTCTGCCTGATCTGGTCGGGCTGTTTATTGGCGTCATCTTCGTTGTCCTGGGTCTAACCTTTTTTATCTTCGGACTGGAGATGGGGTTGTTTCCCATAGGTGAGGCGATGGCCCACGCTTTTGCCCGTAAAGGCAGTCTCGGTTGGTTGTTGACCTTTGCCTTCGCACTAGGGTTCGGTACTACGGTAGCCGAGCCTGCGCTGATCGCGGTTGCTGCTGAGGCAGGCAAGGTGGCCGCCGAAGGTGGGATGATCGAAAACAATCAGGATGCCCAGGCTGTTTATGCCAACGGACTTCGATTTACCGTCGCTTTTGCAGTGGGTTTGGCCATTGTGATCGGGGTGTTGCGTATCTTGAGGGGCTGGCCCATACAAAATTTGATCATCGGTGGTTACATGCTGGTGGTTATCATGACCTTCTTTGCCCCCAAAGAGATTATCGGCATCGCTTATGACTCCGGCGGTGTGACTACTTCTACTATTACCGTGCCTCTGGTGACAGCATTGGGCGTCGGTCTGGCGTCCACCATTAAAGGCCGAAATCCGATGATTGACGGCTTTGGTTTGATCGCCTTTGCCTCGTTGACCCCCATGATATTTGTGATGGCTTACGGGATGGTGATCTAAATGGAATTGCTAGAAAACCTGATCTCGATACTGTTCTCTACCATCAAAGATGTGATCCCGATTGCTGCGATCATCTTTGGTTTTCAGTTTTTGGTGATTCGCAAGCCGATACCCAATCTGCGCCGAGTACTGATTGGCTTTGCGTACGTCATCGTCGGGCTGGCCTTTTTTCTATTGGGATTGGAAAAAGCACTGTTCCCCGTAGGCCGATTGATGGCGGAACAACTGACTAACCCAGCATTTATCAGCCAGGGTGTAGATGCTGCTGTTTTGCATTGGCAGGACTACTACTGGGTTTATATTTTTGCCTTCGCCATCGGTGCTAGTACCACCATTGCTGAGCCTTCGTTGATTGCGGTGGCAATCAAGGCTAATGAAGTGTCTGGCGGCAGTATCGGTATCTGGGGCTTGCGTATTGCCGTTGCCCTGGGGGTTGCGGTGGGGATATCCCTAGGGACTTATCGAATCGTTACCGGTTTGCCGATCCACTATTTCATTATCAGTGGCTATGTAATAGTCGTGATACAGACCTATTTTGCCCCCAAGCTAATCATTCCCTTGGCCTATGACTCGGGTGGTGTAACCACCTCAACGGTAACTGTACCTCTGGTGGCTGCGCTGGGACTTGGGCTGGCAGAAACGGTTCCAGGAAGAAGTGTACTGATAGACGGTTTTGGTCTGATCGCTTTCGCCAGTCTGTTTCCGATTATGTCGGTGATGGGATATGCGCAGCTGTCGGAATGGCAGCAAAAACGAGCGAAGAGCAAACAACAGCCGTAGTTGAATGCGTTTTAGGAGATAACTGATGCATTTCAAATTGATAGTAGCCTTTGTCGAGGATAGTAAATCTGACACGGTGATGAAGGCAGCGAGGGAAGCGGGAGCGACGGGGGCAACCATCATCAATAATGCTCGCGGTGAAGGTCTGAATAAGTCGAAGACTTTTCTGGGATTGACCTTGGAAAGCCAGCGGGATGTGTTGTTGTTTATCGTTGAAGAGCACCGTTCACGCAAGATTTTAGAGACCATCTCAAAAGTAGGGCACTTTGATGACGAGCCTGGAACCGGAATGGCTATTCAGATTGACGTAGAAGATGCCGTAGGTGTAGCCCACCAGGTAGAGAATATCAGCCATGAGATTGAGGATGAGTTATGAGTGATAGAAAAGTGATTCGGGTAAAGGACATCATGAACTCCGGTTTTACCATGGTTGATGGTCTGATTACCGTTCAAGAGGCGCTGCAGGATTGCCGTGATGATCGCGTTTCTGTGTTGGTAGTGCGTAAGCGCAATGATGACGATGAGTATGGTTTGGTGCTGCTTTCCGATATTGCCAAACAGGTTGTAGCTAAAGACCGTTCACCCGAGCGGGTCAATGTCTATGAAATCATGGCCAAGCCTGTGATTAGCGTGAAGCCTGATATGGATGTGCGTTACTGTGCTCGGCTGTTTGATAATTTTGGTTTGTCGGTGGCGCCGGTTATTGATGGCAATGACGTGCTGGGAATCGTCAGTTATGATGAGATCGTACTGGATGGCTTGCTGAAAGCTATCGACGATAAATAGTTTTTCGATAAAAGGCGGGGTCGATCGAACACCCCGTCGATTTGTTTTCTATGGAATCAGTGGCGCACGGTTAGTGATTCGTCAAAATCCTTGATCAGCTGCATAAGCTGGCTGTAATCCTGATTCAACTCCTTAAAGCTCTCCTCTGCAATTGCGTGAATGTTGCAATTTCCGGGGAGTGGCATCTGTCGTTGTATCAATTCGCACATTCGTGGTATCAGTACCCATTGCAACCATTCGCTAAGGGCAAGGGTGTCGACGCAGAACGGCTCGGTACTGACCAGGGCTTCAGCGCTCGGAGGTGTGGAGCGCCAAAGATCTAGCTGAATCAATTGCTGTTCGATGTCCGCCAACAGTTGCTGGACCTGCTTATTTCGATCTTTTATCAATGCCGTCACTTAGCGCTGTCGGGCTGCTTTTAGAGTGTCTGCTATAAGAAACGCCAGTTCCAGTGATTGGTCCGCATTCAGGCGGGGATCGCAGTGGGTGTGATAGCGGTCTCCCAGATTGGCTTCGGTGATCTGGTAGGCGCCGCCGATACACTCGGTAACGTTCTGCCCCGTCATCTCAAAATGAACACCACCGGCAATAGTGCCTTCGGTTTTATGTACTTCGAAGAAGCCTTTCATCTCCTGCAGGATGCTGTCGACGGCGCGGGTCTTGTAGCCTGAAGAGGCTTTAATGGTATTGCCGTGCATCGGATCACAGCTCCACAATACGTTGCGGCCTTCCGCGGCGACTTTACGTACCAGCGGTGGCAGCAGTTCGGTGACCTTTTCAGCGCCCATGCGGGAGATCAGGTTGAGCCTGCCTGGTTCATTGTTTGGATTCAGGATATCGATCAGCTTGATCAATTCATCGCTGTCCATAGTCGGGCCGACTTTAACGCCCACGGGGTTGCGAACACCCCGCAGGAATTCAATGTGGGCTCCGTCCAGTTGCCGGGTCCGGTCACCGATCCAGAGCATATGAGCAGAGCAGTCGTACCAGTTGCCATTGCCGATGCTATCCTCTCGAGTCAATGCCTGCTCGTAGTTGAGTAAAAGGGCTTCGTGAGAAGTGTAAAGATTGGTTTCACGAATCTGTGGTGTATTGACCGAGCTGATACCGCAGGCATCCATAAAGGTCAGAGTCTGATCCAGCTGTTCTGACAGGTGCTGGTATTTGTCTCGCAATGGACTCTGGGCAACGAAGTCCAGATTCCATTTATGAACCTGATGAAGATCGGCCAGGCCGCCCTGGGCAAAGGCGCGGAGCAAGTTTTGGGTGGCTACCGCTTGGTTATAAGCGTCTAACAAACGGGTAGGATCCGGCTCGCGTGCCTGCTCTTCGAAGGCGATGTCGTTAACGATATCACCACGGTAGCTGGGTAGTTCCTGTCCATCGATGGTTTCGGTATCGGCAGAGCGGGGCTTGGCAAATTGGCCGGCCATCCGTCCCACCTTGACCACCGGGCAACCGCCGGCGTAAGTCAGCACCACCGCCATCTGCAGCATGACTTTAAAAGTGTCACGTATCTTGTCGGGATGAAACTCTGCAAAGCTTTCGGCGCAGTCGCCACCCTGTAGTAAAAAAGCGCGACCTTCGGTGGCTTCTGCCAGCTGTTTCCGTAATGAACGTACTTCACCGGCAAAAACCAGCGGTGGACGATTGGCCAACATGGCTTCAACATCGGCTACTTTGCTGAGTTCAGGGTAGTTTGGCTGCTGCAAAATGGGTTTGCTGCGCCAGCTGTCTGGTGTCCAGGATGTCATTGGATATGCCTTAAGGATCGGATAACTAATGTGACTAGTTTATGCCCCCGAGTGAGCTTCGGTAAAGTACTCATTGGAGAGTACTTTACCGACTGAACGGAATTTTCAGAAGCTAGTGTTTATTTGGCGGCTGTGCGAATACCGCTGAGGTTTCTAAAGGAGGTTTCCCGTGCGGTGGTGAGAAAGTCACGCATAAATTCAGCGTCTCGTTGATCGTCACGGATTGCGGCGTAAAGCGTGGTCCAGATCCCTTTGGCAGAGAGCGGACGCACGGCCACATAGTCGCGATCCACATACTCTGTAAGCGCCCAGCTGGGCAGCGCGCTGATGCCGCGACCACTCGCTATCAATTGCAGCATCATCACCGTTAATTCAGCGGTACGGACCTCTTTCGGCTCAATGTCCGCAGGATCGAGGAAGCGGGTAAAAACGTCCAGCCGATTGCGATCTACGGGATAGCAGATCAGCGTCTCTTCGACAAAGTCTTCCGGTTCGATATGGCTTTTACGGGCCAGAGGGTGTTTCTTAGACAATGCCACCTGAACTTCGTAGCTGAACAGCGGCTCGTAGCAGATGCCGTTCATCTCTTGTGGGTCAGATGTTATTACCAGGTCTAGTTCACCCCGTGCTAATGCAGGCAAGGGTGAGAAGCTGAAGCCGCTGGATAGGTCCATTTCGACTTCTGGCCAGTTTTCACGGAATAGGTCGATGGTGGGCATCAGCCACTGAAAACAGCTGTGGCATTCGATCGCCATATTCAGGCGACCGGTTTCTCCACCGGCTAGGCGGGCGATATCCCGCTCAGCGTTACGAATCATCGGCAGCACTTCATCGGCCAGGGTTAGTACGCGCTGGCCAGCACTGGTAAAGCAGATGGGTTTGGTTTTACGAATAAACAGCGAACAGTTAAGTCGTTCTTCGAGATCCTTTATCTGATGAGATAGGGCGGACTGGGTTAAAAATACCCGTTCTGCCGCTTCTACCAGGCTGCCGGTATCTCGCAGGGCCGCGAGTGTCTTAAGGTGTCGTAACTCTATCATTCCCAATTATCTCCGAACCGGGGCGACTTGATTCGGGGTTTTGCAGCAATCACAGGCTGCAAACCAAAATCCTATATGAACGAAATTCAAGTATAGTACGGAAAGATGGGTTGGCGAGTCTAGCGCAAGGGAAATTTATCCCTCGCGATATTCATGGGTGGCTTATTGGTGACCCAGTAGCAAGTACTCCATCAACGCTTTTTGCGCATGCAGGCGGTTTTCCGCTTCGTCGAATACTACGGAGCGAGGATCGTCGAGCATATCTTTGCTGACCTCTTCACCACGATGGGCGGGCAGGCAGTGCATAAAAAGAGCGTCGTCTTTGGCCAGGTCCATCAAGGCAGGGCTAACCTGGAAACCGGCAAACTGTTTCATCCGCTCCTGCTGTTCCTCTTCCTGGCCCATAGAAGCCCAAACATCGGTGACGACCAGGTCGGCGTCTTTAACGGCTTCGGCTGGGTCGCGGACGACGGTTACCCGATCTGCGTTCTGTTTGCACAGTTCGGCATCGGGATCAAAGCCTTCAGGGCAAGCTGCAACCAGTTGAAAGTCCAACTGGCGCGCGGCGTTGATATAGGAGGCGCACATGTTGTTGCCATCGCCGATCCAAACCACCTTGCGACCCTGGATGGAACCACGGTGCTCGACGTAAGCTTGCATGTCTGCCAGCAATTGGCAGGGGTGGAAATCATCGGTCAGAGCGTTAATTACTGGAACTTTGGAATGTTCGGCGAAGCGCACCAGCTTGTCGTGTTCGAAGGTCCGAATCATGATGATATCCACCATGCTGGAGATTACCTTGGCGCTGTCCTCGATAGGCTCACCACGGCCCAGTTGGGTATCGCGAGGAGACAGGAAGATCGCGCTGCCGCCGAACTGAGCCATGCCGGCTTCAAAAGAGACGCGGGTGCGGGTGGAGGATTTCTCAAAGATCATCCCCAGCACCTTGTTCTTCATGGGCTCGTAGATCTCACCCTGGTTGCGCATTGCCTTTAGCTTGATGGCCCGTTGGATAATGCGATTGATATCATCGCGGCTCAGGTCCAGAAGTGTCAGAAAGTGCTTGGTGCTCATAACTGAAATACCTTCAACTCCTCCGGCTGAACCGAAGGAGTGATCGTGTTTTAACAGGATTAGTTTAGCTGCGGGGGTGATCCCGGTCGTCGGCAGCGATGATCTTGATCAGCTTGGATATGACCCCGACGATAAGGCTGGCTTCGCTATCAGTGAGCGTCAGCGGTGGCAGCATACGAATGACTTTGCCGTCACCGGTAACGTTGAGCAGAATGCCTTTTACTTTGGCCAATACCGCAAGCTCAGTGCAGGGTTGGTCCAGCTCGATAGCGATCATCATGCCTTTGCCGCGGATGTCACGGATATAATCCGCACCTTCCAGCTCTTCGGTAAAGTCAGCAATCATCTTGGCACCCAGTTGGGAGGCGCGATCGCAAAGATTTTCCTTCTCGATGGTGTCGACCACTGCCAGCGCTGCGGCACAGGCCAACAAGTTTCCACCAAAGGTGGAGCCATGGTTGCCAGGCTTTAAGGTAGACGCCGCTTCGCCCTGAGCCAGGCAGGCGCCGATAGGAACGCCATTGCCCAGGCCTTTGGCTGTGGTCACGACATCAGGCAGGATGCCGGCAGACTGGTAGGCAAAGTAGCTACCCGTACGGCCGTTACCGGTCTGAACTTCGTCGAGCATCAGCAACCAGTTATTCTGGTCGCAGATTTTGCGCAGGTTAGCCAGATAATCGTCAGCTGGAATACGAACGCCGCTTTCACCCTGTATCGGCTCTACCAAAATGGCTACTACATTTGGGCTATTCTGGGCGATCGCTTCGATCGCCGCGATATCGTCGTAAGGGGCGCGAACGAAACCGCCAACCAGTGGTTCAAAGCCTGCGTGTACCTTGCGGTTACCGGTGGCGCTGAGTGTCGCCAGGGTGCGGCCATGGAAAGACTGTTCCATCACAATGATCGATGGATTCTCGATGCCTTTATTATGACCATATAGGCGTGCCAGTTTGATGGCTGCTTCGTTGGCTTCGGCACCGGAGTTGCCAAAAAAGACTGACTCCATGCCAGAGACGGCACAGAGTTTTTCGGCTAGCTGTTCCTGCAAGTCAATGGTGTACAGGTTGGATGTATGGATCAGCTTGGCGGCTTGGTCGGTGATGGCTTGAGTTACTGCGGGGTGGGCATGGCCAAGCCCGCAGACGGCAATGCCGCTCAGCGCATCAAGAAATTTGTTGCCTTGTGTGTCATACAGCCAGGAGCCTTCTCCTCGCTCAAAAGCAACGGACATTCTTGCGTAAGTGTTCATTAGAGGCTGAGAAGCCATAGAACTGCTCTCCCTTCATAACGCAAAAAGGCAGCGGGGGTGCTGCCTATGAAAAAAAGCTGGCATTGTAGCGATTCTTCAGGGGGGACGCAAACCAGCAAACTACACGGCAAACAGATGCGTTTTTGTCGTTTCAGGATTAGTATAGTCGGCCAAAACAGATGTCGAAGATCAATTCAGGGAACAAAAACAGGATTTGTTAATCTGACTATTTTGCTCGGATTTGTTTATAATCGGCCTTTTCGGCGTCCCACAGGATTACCGGTCTAGAAATTCTTGAACAAGTAGGTGAATACAT
This sequence comes from Motiliproteus sp., assembly GCA_026196225.1. GTDB lineage: Bacteria > Pseudomonadota > Gammaproteobacteria > Pseudomonadales > Balneatricaceae > Motiliproteus. Next base: position 1,176 of record JAPHRD010000003.1, on the reverse strand, counting down.
GTCTTCTGTAGTTGATACCATTAAAGAGCAGATTGAGAACAACGATATTTTGCTGTACATGAAAGGAACACCTAAGTTTCCTCAGTGCGGTTTCTCTTCTCAGGCTTCACAAGCGCTGATGTCCTGTGGTGAAAAGTTTGCCTTTGTGAACATTCTGGAAAACCCAGAAATTCGTGCCGAGCTGCCTAAGTATGCGAACTGGCCTACTTTCCCTCAGCTGTGGGTTAAGGGTGAGTTGGTTGGTGGTTGCGACATTATTGTTGAAATGGCGCAATCCGGTGAGCTGCAAACTCTGATTAAAGATGCTGCTCCTGCTGACGCGGAATAAATCAACTGCTAATATTCAAAAACCGCTCCAGGGTGAGCCGCGTTTGCGGTTGGGGGCTTAATATTTTTTACATCAATAGAAAAATGGAGATGCTTTAGATGAGCGTACTCGTTGGTAAGGAAGCACCTGATTTTACAGTTAATGCTGTGCTGGGTGATGGTCAAATCGTTGACAACTTCAACCTGAAAGAAGCAATCAAGGGTAAATACGGTCTGGTATTTTTCTACCCACTGGACTTCACCTTTGTATGTCCTTCTGAGCTGATCGCTCTGGATCATCGTATGGATGATTTCAAAGCGCGCGGTGTTGAAGTGATCGGTGTATCCATCGACTCTCATTTCAGTCACAATGCTTGGCGTAACACTGCCATCAACGATGGCGGTATTGGTCCGGTTAAATACACACTGGCTGCTGATATCGATCACGGTATCTGCAAAGCGTACGACGTTGAGTCTGGCGGTGGCGTTGCGTTCCGTGGCGCTTTCCTGATCGACACAAACGGCGTTGTTCGTTCTCAGATTGTTAACGACCTGCCTCTGGGTCGTAACATGGACGAGCTGCTGCGTTTGGTTGATGCTCTGCAGTTCCACGAAGAGCATGGTGAAGTTTGCCCTGCTGGTTGGCAGAAAGGTGACAAGGGTATGACCGCTTCCCCTGAAGGTGTGGCCGCTTACCTGACTGATAGCGCTGACGAGCTGTAAGATCGATCTTCTCGAATATTAGAACTTTAAAAGCCCGCTTTGCGGGCTTTAATGAGATGGTTCCCCTCGCTCCAGAGCCAAGGCTTCGGAGTGAACCAAAAAGAGGAGCCATCTCATGTCTACTATCAAAGTCCTTGGAATCGATTT
>JAPHRD010000087.1 GCA_026196225.1 Motiliproteus sp. | reverse complement strand
ATGTAATCCGATTTCTTTCGAAGTTTTTTGACTGGCTTTACTTGGTGCTTTTTTAAAACTTTATGAATGGATGCCAATGACAATGACATACTGTGAAGCCGTAATAGCTCACTTTGAAGTCGCCTTGCACCAAGATTACGAGATATTCTGAGATTCAGAATCAAGCTTTCATTCCCTTCACTAATCTTGGTATTGGGGGAGCTGTGTGGACGTCTACTATGGCTGAGTAATCCTTCTTCACCGTCAGCCTGATACCTACGCCACCATTTCCTTAAAGTAGGTCTGGAGATGCCACATCGTCGACAAACGAGTCCTGCATCACCTGATTCCTCGAAGAGGCGAACCCACTGTAACCGTTGCTGAATTTCTCTGCTCATAACACCCCATAATAGTTAAAGGATGTCTATGAATCACACAGTTAAAGCCCTTGGCTGCTGGCAAGCCTTAACCGAACAGCATTACGCATATAGCGGCCTTTTTATTACCTATAGATTACTACATCTTAAACCGCCTTGTATGAGACTGAAGGTCAGAGGCGAGTCTTGCCAACTCTTCACTGGCAGTTGAGATCTGCTCTGCATCTGAGCCGGTCTGCCGAGACAGTTCACTGATCTGATTAACGTTCTGATTGATATCTTCAGCCACTGCACTTTGCTGATCGGCAGCACTAGCGATCTGCATACTCATCGCACTGATGCGATCAACCGAATCATTGATCCGTTGCAGCGCACTTCCAGTGCTTTCGGCCTGGGTAACAACCTGCGCCATCTGCTCCTTTCCGCGATTCATGGCCTGGGCAGAAGCACGGGCTCCCGTCTGGAGCTGCGAGATCATCTGTTCGATCTGCTTAGTCGAATTCTGGGTGCTCTGAGCCAATGATCGAACCTCATCAGCCACTACGGCAAATCCTCGTCCCTGGTCACCGGCGCGAGCTGCCTCGATAGCAGCGTTGAGAGCCAGCAGGTTAGTCTGATCTGCAATACCGTTGATAACATCGACGATGCCGCCGATATTTTCGGCACCTTCTTCCACTTCTTTAAGAATACCCGCCATGGTGTCGACTTCACTGGCGAAACCATGGATTGCACTGATCGCGCTGTGAACCTCCTGATTACCGTTCTCGACCTCCTCTTTGGCAACCTTGGCCGCTTCAGCAGCCTCAGAAGTATTTCGCGACACCTCCACCACCGTGGCGCTCATTTCGGTAATCGCAGCGGCCACCAGCTCAGTACTAGTATTCTGTTCTTGCACATGGTGACGGGTCTGGTCAGTGATAGAGGCAAGCTGTTCAGCTGCTGAGGCTTGCTGATCGGCGGAACTGCTAATCTGAGACACCATATCTTTTAGGCCGTCATTCATGGCCTTCAAGGCACCTTGAAGCTCACCTATTTCGTCTTTGGTTCTCACTTCGATATTGGTGGTCAAATCACCGGCGGAGACCAGCTGAGCAAGACGGCTTGCCCGCGCTAATGGTTCACTAATCCGGCGAGCCAGCATAACCCCGACAATAATGATTACGCCCACAGCAATAACCAGTACGATGATGGTCAGCCACTGCAGCGAGGTGCGAGAAGCAAAAGCCTCTGCCTCATCAACTTCAGCAATCATTGCCCAAGTCTGACCACCTACTTTCAGAGGAGCGTAAGCAGCCAAAACAGACTTACCTTGGTAATTGTGGGTAACTTCAGTACCCGACTTTCCTTCCAACGCGAGATTCACGATATGGGTATCGATACCGTTGTTGGCGACGTTACCAGCAAATGAGGCAGATACAGATCGATTCTGTGAATCACCAAAGGAATCAGACCGCATTCGTTTATCCGGTCCGACAAGATAGGATTCGCCACTGTTTCCCATACCTTCCCGGATAGCCATAATGCCATTCACCCCCTCCAATGGCAGGCGCAGCGCAATCACCAACTCCACCCCTTTCTTATTCACCAATGGTTGAGCGATAAAGGCGGCAGGCGCATTGTCACTAGGAGCATATTGGGCAAAGTCGGCAAAACCATATTGCTTCGTACTAACTGCTTTGCGGACCAACTGTCCTAAATTGGTATCTTTGTATGGGCCCTTTAGCAGATTGCTACGAGCCTCCTTTCCACCTTTGACTGTGTAAAATGCATACCCATCGGGATTTATCAGCAGCAGGTCTTCAAACCCGTAGGATTCCGCATACTTTTGATAGAATGGGACACCTTCCTCATCGACAGGACTCAAGGCTTCAGTGACATCAATTTCAGCCAACAGAGCCCAACTGAAACTACCTACCCTAACCGAAGCCCATGAGGACAGGACGGGCTTGCCAAGGTAGTTGATCACCACCCCCGATCCCGATTGACCTTTATGAGCTAGATCGATCGCTTCCGATTCTGCCTTACCTTTATCAGGATTCTTGAGGGAGTTATCGACTGAACGATCATAGTCTGAGTTTGAATCTGACCGCATCAAACGGTCACCACCTACCAAGTAGGTTTCACCGGTACTGCCCAGCCCCGTTCTCTCTGCCATAATCAGATTGAGACGATCAACATTGAGTTGCAATACGACCACGCCAACCACCCCATCACCATCCATGATGGGCGAGGAAACAAACATCGAGGGCATTTCGTAGGCGGGATAGTAGGTAGAGAAATCAGAATAGAAAACGGCGTCCTTAAAGAAAGCCCCTTTGGCGGCCTTATACACCCTGGCAAGCTCGGAATCAGCATAGGGGCCATCCACCAGAGATGTGCCAAAATCCAGCTCTTTCTTAACCGTATAACTGATTCGACTGGTATTTGCGTCGATCAGATAGATATCCGCGAAACCAAACTTCTCCTGGAAACTTTTAATGGTCGCGTGGGAATAAGCGTGGGCACGGGTGTAGCTGGATAGGTCACTTGCACGCACCATATCCTGCTTGGAACCGGTTGGGTTTTCGTTTTCCTTGATGTAGTAGTACTGAAGCGCTACGGCATCGGCATCCAACTCATCGATGATCTTTTCGATATCAGCCGGTGAATTACCGTTGTTGTTGGATTTGTATTCGTTGGTGAAATCTTCGAGGTAATAGGTCTTGAGTTCCGCCCGGAGCTCTTCCAACCTATCCTCTTCTATTTCATTGAAATCGCGAAAGGTATCGAGCCGATCATTAAAGTTGATCATCGACTCTCGAATCATCTGATTCTCTGAGAAGGTCTGTACCTGTCGTTTGACAGTTTTAAAGTAGTTTTCTACCGCCTTTTTCTTAACTTCCCTGACGGCAGTTAATTTCTCTAAGGCCTGTTGTCGTAGGGTTCCACCGACTTTAACCAGCACGTCCATATCGCTTTCGCGATCCCGGAAATAACCTTCCAGCTGCGCCTTTTTAATTTCACGTACTGCTTCAAGCGAATTAAAGGCTAAGCTCTCGAGACCATTGCTGGCCTCCCTTAAACTCAGCGTTCCAATAATTAAGGCCGGCAGTACACCAAGCGCCAAAAAACACAACACGAGTTTTTGGCCAATCTTCAGACGACCAAGTCGCTGGATCATTCTCTGCTCCCGTAGTAATAATTATTATTGTTTGTAGTCACTCGCTCCTCCCCCTTTAAGGTTTAGAAACAAAGGCTTCAAATCTTTATATATTGGTATGACAACTGAAAGTATAGCTATCATTCCCTATATCGCCCTTTTCTATCGGACTGATATATAGAGACATTTTCAGGTCGCGAAATAACATACTGTAAATATCACCGAGCCACAACTAAAGTATAAGCTACAAGGCCCGACATATGATTTAAGGCAAGAAATTGGAGGAGTTGTTTTAACCGAATGTAAAACAAACAGAAGGGGACTGTGATGCATCAGCAAAAACAACAGCAACAGCAACAGCACTATCAGGATCAGGACGAAGAAAAAGAGGTTGTTCGTTCCAACAACTAGCGTCTAAAAACAACATCGCTAAATGGCAGCACGCATTCAACAGTGGTGACATTGTGCTGCATTGGTCGGTTGAACCCAGAGTTCAACACAGGTTCAGTGAACGGTGGCACCAATCAACTGAACCTGTGTACGGACTTGGTCAAACTCGTCACGCAGATGGGTTAACGGTTTTAAACCGTGGTCCAAGGGTTCACTCGGCTGCGAATACCAGCTCAGAGTGGCTACCCGAGTCATCAGATCGAACTCACCTAAGAGCGCATCCAGATAGATCATTACCGCTTCAACTGCCGGGTTATCATCTTCATTTTGATAATCTTTTACGAAAACAGAAAGGTGGAATTCCCCCTTCTCTACGCGACTGGAAAACCAGAAATCATCCAAGCGGAATTCGTCGTCAGATACTTTGATACAAACCGGCAAGGGATCGTGGCGATGATTAAATGCGACCACCTGAACTCCGTCGATAATCGGCGCAGCATCCACCAGGCTTAACACTGAGGCTATAGATTGGGCATAGCCGTCGCAGCCAAATACCATTTCAATCCGCTCATCGGCCTCATCACGCTCAAAGTGAAAGGTCAGATTCTGGTCGATAGACTTCAATGAACTCTCATAGTGGCTCATGGTTTCATGGGCCGAAAGCTCATCGGTCTCATCCAGCAGGTCATCGATAGTATTGATGACTTCGCACCAGAAGGCGGTTATTTTTTCGAAATCCGGAAAGTTCACGCTTATCATTCAGCCCAAAAGGCAATCAGGTCTTAACCGAGGGAGTAAACCACTCCCCTGGTTGGTATCTACTTGCGAGGAAAATTAGGTACGGGGAACGACCACACCAGTCTGTCCCATATACTTACCACTGCGATCTTTGTAGGAAGTTTCACAGATCTCGTCTGCTCCCAGGAACAACATTTGCGCTACGCCTTCATTGGCATGAATTTTCGCAGGCAGCGGCGTGGTGTTGGAAAACTCCAGAGTCACATGACCTTCCCACTCTGGCTCAAGCGGCGTCACGTTAACGATAATACCGCAGCGCGCATAGGTGCTTTTACCAAGACAGATTGTCAGCACGTCACGAGGAATTTTGAAATACTCGACGGTGCGCGCTAACGCGAAGGAATTCGGAGGAATAATGCAGACATCTGACTCTACATCCACGAAACTCTGATGGTCAAAATCTTTAGGATCAACCATTGAGGAGTTGATATTGGTAAAGATTTTAAATTCATTAGCGCAACGTACATCGTAGCCATAGCTCGACGTACCGTAGGACACAATACGATCGCCGGCATCGTCGTTGCGAACTTGCCCGGCAACAAAAGGCGAAATCATCTCATGCTCTTCCGCCATCCGGCGAATCCACTTATCGGACTTAATCCCCATAACCTTACCAACTCATACGTGTAACTGGATTTCTAGTTTTACAGACGAGAACCACAGTTCCCGTCAAAATTCAAACGTGGAATCATACCCGAACAGATAAAAAAAAGCCGCTTTTTTTATCAAGCGGCTTGTAGTCAGACGATCGGCGAATTAATCGTTCTGAACGACAATTTCCGGGAACACGTTTGCGTAGTTCTTACCCCGCGCTGCCAATGAACCGGCGAGTTTGAGAACGATATCACGGTAGCTTTGCGCTTCTGCAGAATCAGGCGCTGAAACAACCGTAGGATTACCCGCATCCACCTGCTCACGAATAGCCATGGTCAACGGCAGACGCCCCAATAGCTCAGTATCATATTGGGCAGCAATACGTTCACCGCCACCCTCACCAAAGATCGGCTCGCTATGACCGCATTTACTGCAGGTGTGTAGGCTCATGTTTTCGATAACACCAAAGACCGGAATATCCACTTTGCGGAACATCTCGATCCCTTTCTTGGCATCCAGCAGGGCAATATCCTGTGGCGTAGTCACGATAACAGCACCAGTTACCGGGACTTTTTGAGAGAGCGTTAACTGAATATCGCCGGTACCAGGAGGCATATCGATAAACAGGTAGTCAATATCATCCCACTGAGTCTGCTCCAGCAGCTGTTGCAATGCTCCACTGACCATCGGGCCACGCCAAACCATTGGCTGGTCTTCATCAATCAGAAAGCTCATGGACATCGCTTGAATTCCATGGGCCTGCAACGGCAGCATCGTATTCTGTACTTCCGCGGGCTGAGGACGTTTTCCCGCGGCGATACCCAGCATTTTGCCTTGGCTGGGCCCATAGATATCGGCATCGAGAATGCCCACCCGCGCACCTTCAGCGGCCATCGCCAGCGCCAGGTTGACGGTAGTGGTGGATTTACCGACCCCACCCTTGCCAGAAGCAACGGCGATGATATTGCGTACATTACCCATGCTCTTCATATTTTTTTGAGCCTGGTGAGCAACAACTTTTGAGGTGATGTTAAATGAAACCTGATCAACCCCGTCTAGCGCCAGTAGTTTTGGTTCCAGATCAGATTTAATCGTCTCCGCCACAGTCGTCACGGGATAACCCAGCTCCATATCGATCTGCACCCGGCCATCGACCACCTGCAGCTCCTTTACTGCACGGGCCTTTGCCAGCGATTGATTTAGATAAGGGGGCTCATAGCCTACCAACAGTTGCTCCACGGCCTCGTGGGTGGCGTTCGACATGGTGTTCTCCTGCAGCAGAATCCGACTGATATCACTATCGGAGTTATATAATTGATTGGTTGCTGATCCCTATAATAAGGTCAGACAGCAAAAAACCAAGTGTTTTAGTCAACCTTTATCTAAGATTCTTGATCTTGCTCTAGTCCCCCGATCCTGTTTTAGCGGCGAACCAACCAAACCCCGCACTCTTTGTGGTCGGTATAGGGGAATTGATCAAAAAGAGCCAAACGCTCAATACGGTGAGTTTGGTTTAGCCCCTGCAAATTCTGTTTAAGGGTATCGGGATTGCAGGAGATATAGAGAATTCGATCAAAGCGCTGAACCAGTTTCTCGGTGCCTTGATCCAGACCAGAACGAGGAGGATCAACCAACACCGTACTGAATTCGTAACTATCCAGATCGATATCTTTCTCATTCAGTCGCCGAAATTCCCGCTCTTTATTCATCGCCTGGGTAAACTCTTCACTGGAGAGCCTGACCACCTCTACATTATCAACCTTATTGGCTTCCAGGTTATAAAGCGCAGATTTCACCGACGTTTTAGAGATTTCGGTGGCCAGCACCTGTCGAAACTTATGAGCCAGAGCGATGGTAAAATTGGCGTTACCGCAGTAGAGTTCCAGTAGGTCGCCAGACTGGGATTGGGTTACGTCCTGCGCCCAAGCCAACATCTTTTCCGCCACGCCGCCATTGGGTTGGGTAAAGCTGTTTTCTACCTGTTGATAGACAAACTGCCGATCTCCCACCTGCAACTTCTCAATGACGTAATCCCGTTCTACAACCAACTTGGTTTTGCGGCTTCGGCCAATAATATCAATGCCGAATTGCGCTCTGAGTGGCTCAACTACGCTCCGCCACTCCTCTTCAAGGGGACGATGATAAAGCAAGGTAACCAGCAGCTCACCGCTCAGAGTACTCAGGAAATCCACTTGAAACAGCTTGCGTGACAGCACTGGCTGTTTACGGATCTCGTCCAGCAGTGCAAACATAACGCTGTGGATTCGCTCAGAGACCATGGGGCATTCGTCGATCCGAACAGGCACTCGCTTGTTGCCGGGCTCAAACATGGCGTAGAAAAGATCATCCTCTTCATGCCAAATCCTGAATTCAGCCCGAAGACGGTAATGACTGGCCGCTGACTCAAACACTTCAACCTGAGGGGCTCCAAACGCGGTGAACAACTGCCGAACCTGTTCAGCCTTGACTTGCAACAGCTGTTGGTATTGATCTGGGTTTACCGATCCCATATCCATCGCATACTTCCGAAAACGTAGATTAGAAAACAAACGGGCGCATATTCTAGCAGAGATTGATCTAACAGAGCGTATATTCTGCCCTCCCTGTTTTGTAACTAACAGCGATAGGATACAATCGCCCCTTGCAAAAATAGGCAGGTTATCCCCGCCTTGGCCCGTGTTTACCTGATCAGCGTTTGGAATAGAAATCCATGTCGAAAGCACCACGTAAAATCCTTGTCACCAGTGCCCTGCCCTATGCCAACGGCTCTATCCACCTCGGTCATCTGCTGGAATATATCCAGACCGATATCTGGGTACGTTTTCAAAAGATGCGTGGCGAGACATGTAACTACGTCTGTGCGGATGATGCTCACGGCACCGCCATCATGCTCAAGGCCGAACAGCAAGGCATTACGCCCGAAGAGCTGATCGCAGGCGTAAAAGCCGAACACGAATCTGATTTCGCCGATTTCCACGTCAACTTTGACAACTATTATTCCACCCATTCCGACGAGAATCGGGAACTGTCAGAGCTGATCTACAATCGCTGCAAAGATGCCGGCCATATTTCCAGCCGAACCATCACCCAGGCTTTCGACCCAGAAAAGCAACTGTTCCTGGCGGACCGTTTCATCAAGGGCACCTGCCCCAAATGTAAAACCGAAGACCAATACGGCGACAACTGCGAAGCCTGCGGCGCAACTTACAGCCCAACAGAACTGATTGATCCACGCTCAGCTATCTCCGGCGCCACACCGGTGGAAAAAGAGTCCACCCACTTTTTCTTCAAGCTACCTGACTTTACCGAGATGCTTAAGGCGTGGACGCGAAGCGGCACCCTGCAGGACGAGATAGCCAACAAACTATCTGAATGGCTCGATTCCGGCCTTCAGGAATGGGATATCAGCCGCGACGCACCTTACTTCGGTTTTGAGATTCCAGGGGAGCCCGGGAAATATTTCTACGTATGGCTAGATGCCCCCATCGGCTACATGGCCAGCTTTAAGAATCTGTGCGATCGAACAGATGGACTGGAGTTTGACGATTACTGGAGCAAGGATTCCAAGGCCGAGCTCTATCACTTTATCGGCAAAGACATCATCAACTTCCACGCTCTGTTCTGGCCTGCGATGCTGAGCTGTTCTAATTTCCGTACGCCGACGGCTGTTAACGCCCACGGCTTCCTGACGGTTAACGGTAAGAAGATGTCCAAGTCCCGCGGCACCTTTATCAAGGCCCGCACTTATCTAGAGCACCTGAACCCCGAATACCTCCGTTACTACTTCGCCGCCAAACTCAACAACCGCGTTGAGGATCTGGATCTGAACCTCGAAGACTTCGCCCAGCGCGTTAATTCCGACCTAGTAGGCAAAGTGGTCAACATTGCCAGCCGTAGCGCCGGTTTTATTACCAAGAAATTCGACGGAACCCTTTCCAGCCAAAGCTCCGAGCCCGAACTGGTAAAAGAGTTTATCAGCGCTGGCGATCAGATCGCCGCCTATTACGAAGGCCGTGAATTCGGCAAAGCGATCAAAGCGATCATGGCCCTGGCGGACAAAGCCAACCAATACATCGCAGACAAGGAACCCTGGGTACTCGCAAAGCAAGAGGGAGCCGAACAGCAGGTCCAGGACGTCTGTTCTGTTGGCATCAACCTATTCCGCTTGCTAATGATCTACTTGAAGCCTGTTTTGCCTGAGATGACTGGCAAAGCAGAAGCCTTCCTCAACGACCAACTGGACTGGGAGGCCCTCGGCCGCACACTTGAAGATCACCAGATCAATAAATTCAAGCCGTTGATGACCCGCGTCGAGATGGAAAAGATCGAAGCGATGCTGGAGAGTTCCAAAGAAGTTCTAGCTGAAGAGCAGAAACCAAAGCTTGATCCCAACAGCCCTCTAGCCAAAGAGCCGATCGATGCTGAAATTCAATACGACGAGTTCGCCAAGCTAGATCTAAGGGTCGCGCTGATCGCAAAAGCCGAAGCAGTAAAAGGCGCAGATAAGCTATTGAGATTGGAATTGGACCTTGGCGGAGAAACCCGTCAGGTCTTTGCCGGCATCAAATCTGCTTACAGCCCCGAGCAGCTTGAAGGCAAACACACCGTGATGGTTGCCAACTTAGCACCGAGAAAAATGAAATTCGGCATGTCTGAAGGCATGGTGCTAGCAGCAGGCCCCGGCGGCAACGAACTGTGGATTCTTGAACCTCACGAAGGTGCCCAGCCTGGCATGCGAATTCGCTAAACCAATCTCATAACAGGAGGGGTATCTACCAAGCCCCTCCGGTCACCGTATACCATATATACAGGCCAAACAGCGGCTGAAGGAAAAGCACTGCAGCCATCAGCAAACAGGCCTTCCCCATCTTTTCCGCTTCACCATCTTTTTTGATTCGAGTTTTAAAGGCGACCGGCATACCGGGTGGTGGATAGATGCCTGATCGCCTGACTCGTAAGATAAGAACACAAAGATAGCCGCCAATAGCAACAGAAATACTACCGCTTAAAAACACCAACCAAAGTAGAAGACGTCCGGCCATTTTTAACGCAAGATCCGGCTGTTTGCCTGCAACCACTTGAATTTCAATCAATACCTGGCCGATAACGCCGTAAACGTAAAAGAAAAGCCCTACCCCAAGCGCCAGCAACAACACCAAAGCAGTCTGGACCTTAGCGCTACCTTGTATATAATCTCTATCCATCATAAGCACGTGATACATCGTTATTTAACGTATATGGATAGTAGCTCAAAGGATTGCCCTCACCCAGTGCTGATATCAGTCCACTTCAGACAATTCTGAGCTAACGCAATGAAGCTCAAAATTCCTTTAATTATCAATTGAGTTTTTGCAGCCAATTATGCTTAATAGGACAAATAATAAGCCATCACGTTGATTCAGGAGAACAATGAAGATGAACGGCAAGATAAAAACTTTCGTTGCACGGGGTACCAGCATCGCTCTTCTAATCGGTCTAGCTGGCTGTGCTAATAACCAAATTCCTCTTTTGCCCACTAAGGCACAGAAACAACCAATGACCACAGATCCAGCTTCCTACAATTATTTAGTAGGTCCAGGAGATTCCTTAGACATTTTTGTGTGGCGAAATCCCGAAGTATCTCAAGATGTTACTGTTCGTCCAGACGGAAAAGTGACAACTCCTCTTGTTGAAGACCTAGACGTAAGCGGCCTTACCCCTACAGAAGTCGCACGCAAAGTTGAAGAAGCACTCAGCGTCTACATAAAAGAACCAATCGTGACTGTAATAGTTGATGGTTTCAAAGGACCATACTCCGAACAGGTTCGGATTATTGGAGAAGCGAGCGAACCTCAAGCAATCCCTTATCGACAGGACATGAGCATTCTCGATGTAATGATTGAAGTTGGAGGCCTAACTGAGTTTGCCGATGGCAATAATGCCTCTGTGATTCGTGTCATAGAAGGAGAACAAAAACAATTCAAAGTTCGCATTGATGACTTGCTGGAGAACGGCGATATCAGCGCAAATGCAGATATACTTCCTGGCGATATCATCATCATTCCTGAAGATTGGTTCTAAATTTCGGAGTTACGAGCTAGATGCAAGATATTATTGATCAAATATCCACTTACCTTAAAGGAATATGGATTAAAAAGTGGCTAGTGCTACTGACCGCTTGGCTTGTTTGCATAGTAGGTTGGCCCGTTGTTCTTAAACTCCCTGATCAATACCAAGCCAAGGCTCAAATCTATATTGACTCCGATTCATTGCTCCGCCCTTTGCTCAGAGGTATTGCGCTACAAACCAATCCGACCCAACAAATCAACATGATGGTCAAAACGCTGATGACCAGGCCCAACCTGGAAAAAATAGCCCGCTTGACTGACCTTGATTTGACTACCAATACTGCGGCCGAATTCGATGAGCTAATTAAAAACTTAAAAAGTGATATTCAGCTAGCTCGCGCTGGCCGCGAAAACCTTTATACCATCACTTATGAAAGTAATGATCCTGTACTAGCAAAAAACATCGTACAGTCGACCTTAACCACCTTGGTAGAAAATACCTTAGGGGATAAGCGAGAAGACACAGACTCTGCTCAGGGATTCTTAGATCAACAGATAGAAGAATACGAACAGCGTCTTAACGACACGGAGAATCAGTTAAAAGAATTTAAACGCAGAAACGTTGGCATGATGCCCGGCGAACAAGGCGATTTTTATTCTAGACTAGAACGTACTAAGCTTGATTTAAGGAGCGTGCTCCTCGACCTAAAAGAAGCGGAAACTCGATATAATTCTATTAAGAATCAGATTGAAGGTGAAGAACCAACGTTCGGACTTGTTGACTCACCGGTTCAACACAATTCACAGTTTTCTAGTAAGTATGATTCACGCATTGATGCATTGGAAAGCAGCTTAGATCAGCTCAAACTCAAATTCACCGAAGCGCATCCAGATATCAAAGAGATCAAACGCACACTAGAAGACCTATACCAAAACAGAAAATCAGAGCAAGATGAATATTCTGAGGCCCTATCTTCTATCAGTGAGGGTAGTAATCCGCTCAATAAAAATCCAGTTTACCAAGAACTTAAAATTTCATTGGCGCGCGAGCAGTCCAATGTCCGAACACTTCGAGTCCGAGCTCAAAGCTACCAAGAACGAGTCAAAGAGCTTGAAAAGAAAATTCATACAATCCCAGAGGTGGAAGCCGAGTTAAAAGCTTTACAACGGGGCTATTCGATAACCCAAGAAAAGTACAATGAATTACTCGACCGAAGAGAATCAAGCCAGCTTTCCCAAAAAGCAGAAGTGACCACGGATAGTTTCCAGTTTCGCGTGATAGACCCTCCGAGGGTACCAACCAAGCCAACTGGGCCTAACCGCTTCATATTCCATACACTTATTCTAGTTATAGGTGTTGCCGCTGGTACAGGGCTTGCATTCCTGATTAGCCAAATCCGCCCTGTTTTCTTTAATACAAAACAGCTAAGCCTCGTGACTGGCGTACCTGTTTTAGGCTCAGTTACCAAACTACATTCCGATGAAATTATTCATAAAACCAGAAGGAATGGTATTTTCTACATCGCCTTTGCGCTTGCCCTAGTGGGGATGTACCTAACCATAATTGCAATACAGCTTAATCCAGATCTTAATCAAAAACTGATTGGCTATATTCCCGATCTTTCGGAACAACTAGCCCCCGTTTTAGATCCGATCATTTCTAAACTCAAGGGTTGGTTCTAGTCCATGAAAAATACTATTGAGCGAGCTTTAGAGAAGAAGCAACGCATTGAGGCTGAAAAACAAGGATCAAGCATACTTGCCGAACCATTACGCCATGCAGATCCTGTTAAAAAACCGGAAAGACCTGCTGTAGAAGATCTCAGTAATCTCGAAGTAACACAGAGATCAGAACCAGCTACTCCCCAAAACAAAGAAGCTATAGAAGTCAACATTGAACGACTCGTTGGATTTGGGATGATCACCCCTGATGAAGATTTCACTCAGATCAAAGAAGAATATCGGTATATCAAACGCCCTATTCTCAATAATGCTTTTGGAGATAACAACGGCAAACTTATCAATTCAAATCTTGTTATGGTCTCTAGTTCCTTTCCCGGGGAAGGAAAAACCTTTACTGCCATTAACTTGGCAATAAGTTTCGCTCTCGAGCAGGATAGAAAAGTACTACTAGTTGACGCAGATGTGATAAATCCCCACATATGTAAGCGCCTTGACATTTCGGAACAAAAAGGGCTTCTCGACTATCTGCGCGGTAGCTGCGAAGTATCTGACATAATAAATGATACCAATATCTCTAATTTAAAACTGCTTACAGCTGGTACTCGTTCGCATCACACCACCGAATTGTTAGCTAGTGACAAAATGCTCACTTTAATGAGCGAGCTTTCAACCAGATATAACGACCGAATTGTTGTATTTGACACTGCTCCAATCCTTGGCGCCAGCGAAACTGGCGTTTTATCCCAAATGATTGGACAGGCAGTCGTGGTAGTTGAAGAAGAAAGAACAACTCATGGTCAACTAGAAAGAGCTCTTAGTCAGCTAGATCCGAAAACAGCTGTAGGCCTAGTTCTTAACAAATCGAAGAAAAGCAGAAGGGAGTACTATGGTTATTACTATGCGAACAGTAAATAGATGGTCATTCGCACCCATAATTAGCTTTTCTTTGCTGATTTCCTCCGCAGTAACATATGGTGCTGATTGGAAATTCACGCCATCATTACAAGTCAACGAAGATTACACCAACAATCTGGAACTGACGAAAGAGAACAAAGAAGACAGCTTCATTACCCAAGTCCGCCCGGGATTTTCTTTAAGCAAACAGGGTGGCCGAGTCCAAGCCGATATAAAATACGGACTCCAACACGTAGAATACTCATCTGATCAGGGTTCTGATTCAAACAACCACCAGCTCACAGGCACACTTAAAGCTGAGTTAGTAGAGCAGCACTTATTTGTTGACGTCGACGCATCAATTTCACAAGAGTTGAGCTCTAATCTCGCAGCCTCAAATGGTAACAATTTAAACAACGCCAGTAGCCGGACCGATACCACAACATTTTCAATTAGCCCCTATTGGCAACAGCGTATTGGCGATGACACAACAGCTGGAGTCAGACTCACCTACTCTGAAGTTAATTTTGATGATTCTTCGACAACTGACACGGATGGGATTGATATATCATTCTTTACCGACACTCAATCAAACTCAGGGAAAATTCACTGGGGAGTAAATGTTGATGCCAGCCAGTCTGAGCGGACAGCATCGGTGGATGACGAAAGTGAGAACATAAGCCTATCGGTAGGCTACCGTAGCAGTGCCCAATTGGACACCACATTGACTTACGGTTTTGTAGACAACCATGTAGATAATCCTACGGATTCGTCCGCTGATAGCGGAGATTTTTGGGGTTTGTCTGTAAACTGGTCACCCAACCCCAGAACCAACATCAACGCTTCTTATAACAGCAGACTTCAATCAGTCAACGATTATGGATTAAGCGTTAATTATCGGAGAAAACAAAGCACCTGGACTGTCAACTATACGGAAAGTATAAGCAGTGTACGCCAGCAACTTTTGAACCGACTTTACTTAGTTTGTGATAGCGACGGAAGTAATTGTGACTTTATTAGCGACAACAACCCAATTGTTTCACCCGATCAAATAGTGATTGACCTCAATACTCCGATTCCTTCAATTATCAACGACCGCTTTATTCAAAAAGGCCTGAGCGGAAACGTAGTGATCAGCGGCAAAAAAAGCACTTATTCCATCGGACTCTTTGCCCAAGAAAGAGAATACCAAACCGGCACCTCACCGAAGGAAACAAACATCGGTTTCAATCTAGGCTGGAACGTGAAGCTTAATGGAAGAACCAACTTTTCAGTCCTTTACGACCGCTCAGAGCTGGACCCAGAAGGAGGCTCAAAAGACACTTTTAATCAGATAAATTTCAACCTCAATCGGAATCTATCTCCAGAGACATCAATTTCTTTGGTTGCCAACGCCAGCGAACGCACCTCTGATGATACCGCAAGGGAGTTTTCGGAGTATGGCGTTGGAATCGCATTAGTTCGCAATTTTTAAGCACGGATTTTAGCAATGTATGAATCATATTTCGGACTAATCACCAAGCCATTTCAGCTCAGCCCCGACCCGCAATTTTTCTTTTCCAGCAAAGGGCACAAACGAGCACTGTCTTATCTACACTACGGGCTGGGCCAGGGAGAGGGCTTTATTGTTGTAACAGGCGAGGTCGGAACGGGCAAAACAACCCTAATGCGCAACCTATTAAAAAATGTGAACAGGGATAACGTTATAGCCGCACAGCTTGTCACCACAAAACTGGAAGCTGATGATCTATTACGAATGATATGCACCTCTTTCGGACTATCTGCAGAGGATAAACCGAAAGCCATTTTGCTACAGCAGTTCGAGAACTTTCTAAGATCCGCTCATCAGGCTAAAAAGCGCGTCCTATTGATCGTAGATGAAGCACAAAACTTACCTGCCACAGCAATTGAAGAACTGCGAATGCTGTCCAATTTTCAGCTAACCGATGCCCCACTACTTCAAAGCTTTCTGCTTGGTCAGCCAGAGCTACGCGCTGTGATTCAAGATCCTGCCATGGAGCAATTTCGACAGAGAATCATTGCTTCTTGTCACTTAAAGGCACTAGGTGAACTCGAAGTAAAAGAGTACATTTTATGGCGCCTGGCCGTCGCAGGATGGGCCAAGAATCCAAATTTTGAGGAAGCCGCTTTTCCAAGTATTTTTAAACATACAGGCGGCGTACCGCGAAGAATCAACATTTTTTGTGATCGGTTACTGCTATTTTGCTTCCTAGAAGAAGTTAAACTAATCACTGCCGATGTTATTAACACAGTTGCTGAAGAGCTGGCCGACGAAATGGCCCCAGTTAGTCAACCGCATCGCCAGACAGTTTTAACTCATCAACACCCGACGGCATCCAATACCAATTCAACACCCCATGGACAAGAACTTGAAAGCATTGGCGATAAAATCAGTCTTATAAATGGATATCTAAATGATTCCATAGAAGAAAAAATTGACATGCTTAGGGTTCTCGACCGAAAATTTAAAGATAGAGTGATAAAATTAGCTACTGAAAACAAAACCGTAACAAACAGCGAAGATCATCCAGACTCAGATAATAGAGCAAACTCAACAAGTGCTAAGAAAAACCATTGATTAAACGAGTGTCTATTTTTTTTACACTTACCAACGACATCCATACAACCGAAGAAAAAAAACAATATATTTCATTGAGTTAAGATTAAGGCCCGTTTTTTGCATTATAAACATTCAAAGAGTCATTTATTTGGCCCGAATAAAACTTATCCGGTCATATGAAACCATTTGGGACAGTAGTGTCAGGTAGATACAACATGGAAACTAACAAGCCAAAACCATCTCCAGATCCTAAAGGGGAATCTTCCTCTGTACAGGAGTCTAAACGCCAACTACTGGGAGCCATCCTCGCTACTCCAATAATTGCCAGCATTCCTTCACGCTCTGCTTGGGGTTCGAACTGTTCCATTTCTGGCATGTTAAGCGGAAACTTGTCTCGACAGCCAGATACCTATGAATGCCGATCCGCTAACGGTAAGTCTCCTGGTTTCTGGAAAACACACCCAGGCTGCTGGCCTGTTCAGTTCGGCACCATACAGAAAAAAATAAATGGGAGTTGGGTTACTGTTAACCCCTGTGATCCAAACATTATTAATCCACCTAATGGGAAAATTTCTGGTTCACTTACCAACTATAAATTTATTGGTGGAGCAACATTGCAGGGACTTTTAGACGGTTTAGGGGCAGTCGGTTTAGGGTTTAACAACACCGTTATGGAGTATTTGCAAGGAAATGTTAGCTACCCAAAGCACCTCGCTGCTGCTCTGCTCTCATCTTTTCACAACAATGCAAACTACCCTTATAGCCCGCAAGAACTAGCGGATGCCGCCGTCAGTGCGAGAAACCTTGGTAAAGAAGGGCAGCTGGACAGCATATTAATGGCTCTTCAGGATGGCCCCGATGCATCAGAAGCAGACGACCTATCCCTTGTTATAAACATGTGCCCTTGATAGCTAAATACGAGTGAATAACAAAAATTCTGTTTATCGATCAGAAAGACTTATTTTTCAACATTTAGGTAATGGACTGATTATTTATCACCAAGATAGTGGTGATACATATTGTTTAAAAGGGCTTGAAAGAGAAATTTTTCAAGCCCTTTTAAAATCTCCTCATACTGTTTCTGAACTCATTTCTGC
This sequence comes from Motiliproteus sp., assembly GCA_026196225.1. GTDB lineage: Bacteria > Pseudomonadota > Gammaproteobacteria > Pseudomonadales > Balneatricaceae > Motiliproteus. The sequence goes on along the minus strand of JAPHRD010000087.1, from coordinate 17,554 downwards.
AACAGCTCAAGCTCTGCCAGAAAATAGCGGCCTGAATCTCCGAGACCTAGTATCGAAGAGCTTAGATAAATTAACAGAGATCCACCTCATTGATTGGCAGTGATAGCATGCATTTGGTAGACATTTCAAAAGCCGATGCATTGCAACTGCTTGACAGCGGTTCGTTAAAACTGTCTCTGGGCCCTTTCTGCGTAAGTATTAAATCAAATATTGACGGGTTCAAAGAAAACTTTTTTCAGCTATATAAAAATCATTTTATCGCTGATCCAGAGACATTTACTGACTTTTCGATCACTGTTTCGCAACCTTCAAACTTACGCCGATTTCTAAAAAAACAAGTCGTATTCAGCTTTGAAGACCTACAGCCTTTCACACCACTTCCCATTGTTCAAGCCATGCCCATGTTTGAATGGGGACTTAATTGGTGCATTGCTAACCATGCCCACCAGTACCTGCAATTTCATGCAGCTGGGCTATCTAAAAATGACGTGACAGTTATCATGCCCGCACCGCCAGGTTCTGGAAAAAGCACCTTGACGGCAGCCTTAATGAATAATGGCTGGAAGCTTTTTAGTGATGAAATCGTTCTAATCGATCTTAAGACAGGTCTGTTACAGCCTATATCTAGACCTATTAATCTTAAGAATAATTCTATCGACCTGCTTTCAGATCTCTACCCTCAATCAACCATGACACCAAAATTCAAAGACACAGCCAAAGGCACTGTAGCTTTGATGGCTCCAAACCTTTCCAGTATTAAAAGCTGCCACCTTCCTCAAAAGGCAACACATATTATCTACCCTAAGTATTCACCCGACGTAGAACTAACTACAGAGAAGATGGAACGATCTGATGCATTTATGGATCTAATTACAAACAGTTTTAACTACCATATTTTGCAAGAAGAAGGTTTTGAGGCCAGCATTAAAATCTGTAGAGAGTCAGAGTGCCTAAAATTAACTTACAGTAAAATTCCGCAGGCCATTGCGTTTTTTAATTCATTAGATAACTGACAGATGACACAGACCATTCTCATTGACGTTCTAAATTCCCCTCAAATTACTAGTCAGCTTGAAAACTCTCAATGGGGATCCCTTATAAGCCAAGCACGAGCTGCAAATTTACTATCTAGGCTCTATTCAATTCTTGAACAAAAACATCTTTTCTCAAGCGTCCCCGAACATATACAACATCACCTACTCTCAGCCCACAAACAGGCTGAAAAGCAGCACCGACAGGTGCTCTGGGAAGTTTCTTTATTATCTAGAACGTTCAAAGATCTAGAGATTCAATTGCTTCTACTTAAGGGTAGTGCTTATATCTATGGAGAACTTCCAGCATCTTGTGGCCGTACATTGAGCGACATAGATATACTGGTTCCCAAAGAGGTCATCGAAAAGGTCGAGAAACGACTATTTTTAGATGGTTTTATGTCAACCAAAATTGATGATTACGACCAACATTACTATAGAGAGTGGATGCACGAAATCCCACCGCTTCAGCATTACACGAGAGGGACCACTCTAGATGTTCACCACAATATCTTACCGACTTTAAAAAGAACTCTGAATCCAGAGAAACTATTTGAAGAAGTTGAAAACATCTCCCTAAATGTAGCAGTATTGAGCAAATACGACAGGATATTGCATAGTGCAGCTCATCTCTTTATGGAAGGAGAATTCCCGAATGGGCTAAGAGATTTACACGACCTACATTTAATGTTTAGCAAACTAAATGGGGCCGACGACTGGTTGAAAATTAAATCGCGAGCATCAGAGCTTAATCTTACCTTCCCTCTGTTCTACGCAACTCGTTATTGCAGAATGATTTTCAATACGAACATCCCTGAAAAAGTAGATTTTTCGGTTTTTCGAGCACATGACAACGTACTTCTAAAGTTGAAGGACTGGCTATTCACTCAGGTCCTTCGACCACACCATCACAGTGCTATAGAAACATTTTTTAAACTTGCTGAAGTAACTTTACTTGTTCGAGCTCATTTCCTAAAAATGCCCATAAAGATTCTTGCCCCCCACCTCTTCAAGAAATCTATTTCAGCAATCATCGAAAGCTTCAAATCCAGCCAAATCCATTACAAAAACTGAACGTCCACAATCAGGACTCTTCCAGATTCGCTATATCATGCTTATTCATTAAGGAATAAAGTGTGGGCCTAGTTACACCAAGAAGCTCAGAAGCCTTAGTAATATTGCTTTCTGCTTGAGATATAGCACGAAGAATGAGGGATCTCTCCATCTTTTCCCGAGCCTCCTTGAGATTGAACGGAAGCTGTTCTTCTCCTCCACTATCAACTTTTAGGTCCAAATCTTCTGCGGAAATTTGTCGCTTATCTGCCATTACAACCGCACGTTTAACTCTGTTTTCCAATTCACGAATATTTCCTGGCCACGGAAAACTATTGATCGCAAGTACCGCTTCGTCTGAAAATCCGCGCACAGATTTTCCAAACTGATTCGCAAAACGACTTAAAAAAGCACGAGCAATAACAATGGCATCCCCCTGACGTTCACGTAACGCAGGAATACGAATCGTAAATTCACTGAGGCGATAATAGAGATCTTCTCTAAATAGTGACTCTTGGATTAATTTCTCTAAATCCTGGTGTGTCGCGCTGACGATTCTCACATCAACAACAATTTCATCACGCCCGCCGATTCTTTCGATAGTTTTTTCCTGCAAAAAACGCAGCAATTTAGCCTGTAATGAGACTGGCATATCACCAATCTCGTCTAGAAAAAGTGTACCCTTATGGGCCGTCTCAATTTTTCCAGGTGTGGTCTTAACCGCACCAGTAAAAGCACCTTTCTCGTAGCCGAAAAGCTCACTCTCCAATAGGTTGTCAGGGATAGATGCACAGTTTATAGCAACAAAGCGCTCCTCTGATCGATTACTTAGCTGGTGAATGGCTCGAGCCAACACTTCTTTACCTGTACCGCTCTCGCCCAATACAAGCGTCCCAATATCAGCAGGCGCAATCTTTTCAACCGTTCGACATATCTTCAACATCTCGTCCGAAGCCGCTACCACACCTTCCAACGGTTGATTATGTTTTAAAACTAAGAGTTTTTTGTTCTCTATTTCTAACTCCCTTAGCTTAAAAGCACGATCGACAATTAATCCCAAGATATCTGGATCCAATGGTTTTTGATAGTAATCATAAGCCCCCAGTCCCACTGCTTTAATCGCGTTCGCTTTATCGTCATTTCCAGTAACTACAATGACTTTTGTTTCCGGGGAAAGCTTAAGAACCTCTTCAAGTATACTTAACCCTACCGAAGCATTTGCTGGGTCAGGCGGCAAGCCCAAGTCAAGTGTCACCACTTCCGGTTCATAGCGTCGGAGTTGCTTTATCGCTGAATCATGGTCACCTGCAAAGACGAGGTCGTATTGTTCGAAACACCACTTCATCTGCTTCTGCAGGCCCAAGTCATCCTCAACCATCAGAAGAGTTTTTCTACTTTGCTCATTGGTCATTAATTATGCACTCATTAGCACGATAACAGTTGTCAGCTAGTTCCCTCACCCATGTCGATGGATTAATAGAGTTTAGGAACCAACCCCTCCTAGATAGGGATAATTTTCAATCACAAGAAACGGGGCAAAAACAATCTAAAAATGGTCCCTTTACCAGGCGTACTTTCAACATCAATCCTTCCAGCATTTTCCTTAATAAACTGCTGGGCTTCGTATACACCTATTCCCATTCCAGCACTTCCCTTTGTTGTATCAAAAGGTTTAAACAACCGGTTTTGGACAAATTCTTGATCCATACCACAGCCTGTATCATGAATTACAAAGGTCACCAAATCATTTGACTCTAAAACATACATATGAACAGTTCCGTCATCTGTCGTAGCCTCCTGAGCGTTCTGAACCAAATGGCACAACACCGACGTGAACCGTTCTTTTTCTATACGCAACCTAACATCATTTTTTGGGAGATCAATAGTTACTTGAGGTGATTGTTCCTGCTGATTTTTAACAACATCCTGCAGCAAATCTGATGCTGAGACCACTACTGATCTCACATTGATCTGGCTTTGTTGTCGCAATTGACCCAACAAACGGTTCATACGCCCCACCGCATTGGAAAGCGTATCCAAAGCATCGTCTATAAATTCAGGGTTATTTCGATGACGCTCAGCATTGGTCACTACCAATGACAATTGAGCCACAATATTTTTTAAATCATGCACAACAAAAGCAGACAGGCGATTAAATGCTTCAAATTGGCGAGCTTCTCCCAAAGCTTCACTGGCTTTTCTAAGTGCGATCAATGTTGCCAACTGACCACCCAGCGCTTTTAACAAGTCATAGTCCTCCCAGTTTATGGATCTATCAGCTCTGGGCTTTCGTAATCCGACAAATCCGAACAACTCGCTTTGATGTATTAACGGGACTATGAGCCATAAATCTTCCGCACTAACCATCGCTTCAGGTAGCTCTAAACCTGGATAACGATGCGAGTACTTTTGATACTCTTGTACTTCTATCACCCAAGGTAAATTGCTACAAAACTGTACCAAACTTCCAGTATTATTTTCTGATAAATCAAGCTGGTAATCAGTACTCCAGCCCGCTTTATAATTGAGCTTGTCTCCCTCTATTATCCACAACCACCCCCCCATAGAATCGATTGGTGAAGCGATTGATTTAACAAGCTCATCAAAAAAACCTTTATCTATAGGCAGTGCTGCAAATCGAGAATTTGCGCGCAGCCACTCATCCCGATAATCGTATTTGTAGGTAAAAAAGTGCTTGCTTATCCAAACAGATATCATGCCCCTTGCAGTACCAGAAGCCACTACAATGCCTAAAAAAGAGAGTGATAGCACAACAAAGACTATCTGTACTGCGCCGCCCCATCCACCTCCAAACCATCTGAGGTAATAGCCTACGGCTGACATGATCAGAAGATACACTCCAGCTAACAATACGCCAGTAGAGTAAAACGCAGCCTTGTGGGAAACGCGAACCTGTTGTTCCCACTCATCCGTACGAGCTATAGAAACCACCATAAACGGTGCCATAACGGCAGTTACCCAGCCCCGAGCCAGCCATAGTGTAGGGTCAAGGCGACCGTATAAAAGAGCCTCTGAAAATAGGACAAAGTCATAACCAAAAATGATCAGCAGACTCAACGCAAAGAACTTTATTTTCCAACGATTCTCTCGTTTGATATTGCGGTACCATTGTTCCAGCAGAACCAGAACGACAACGACCAGTACGAACAAACTTAGGAATAAATTACTCTCTGATTCAAATAACTTTACCGGCGTTGATTGAAGCACATTGATAATGAGCAAGAACAAAACAGCTGCTCCATAGCCCCACAATAATTTATTCTTCCAAAAATAATTTTCTATACTGCCCCTCTGGAGGGCATAAAGCCTCCATAGCAAAAGCGCCCAACCAACAGCCCGCAATATTTCAACGAAAACTTGGTTGGTCGGATTTAGCTCAGGATAAAGTGAGCTGATCCCAATGTAAGATGACCAAAGAAATGAAAATAGGATCGCCTGGATGATCCATAGCCCCTGAAATCGCCCTCGCCACACATAGAGTACGAGGAACAGCAGCATCAGCAAAACGATGGAACTGGAAATAAAGCCAACAAAATGCCCCATCAACTATGGTCCTTCACGTAATGATAATTTTGATAAAAGATTATTTGACTTTATCTACTAATTTAACAGCATGCTTAATTGGAACAGCGTAACTTATCGCACTAGGTTTACTAAGCACGTCTTCTTTAGTTGACTTGACATGCACCATATTCAAAACACCAATTACCTCGGCATTTCTTACGTCATACAACGGGCTTCCGCTATTACCCGGATAGGCGATAGCATCCAGCTGGTAAACAAGTGTCGGATTCCTTAGTCGAGCAATTTTTTGAGCATTTAGACTTCCAGAAGAAGGTGCAGGGATAGCGATTGGCGTTAAACTTGAAATAATTCCACGATGGGTAACAGGGTAAAGCCCAAGAACAGCACCAATCGGAAAACCAGTAAAGGCCACCTCTTCCCCCTCTTCCGCCATAGCTGAACGAGATAGTGTCAGAGCAGGAAGTTTTTCAGCAATACCAAGTACCGCAATATCATTTCCTACATCTTTCGACAAAATTCTCGTCGTAAGCAATTTAGTCTTTCCATCGTCAGCTCTTGAAAAGACGACCAAACGCTCCCTCTTATCATGGTCAAGATTCTTGTCGATTACATGATTGTTAGTGATGATACGTTGCCCACTCCCAACCACAAACCCTGTTCCCAACAACTTTGCAGGTGGCCGACGGGTCGGCAAGTAAGTCCCGACCCCCACAATTGAGGGTTTTATCTTTTTTACTACAGATGGGAACCCTTCTGCTAAGGCCTGCGAACAAAAAACGATACACACTAGAGCCAACGAACAATAGCGCCAAATCGCTACACCTACACAAGATTCAAAATTCATAATGAGCCGCAAGGTAGAACAAAAAACACTAACCGAATAACTCTCGATAAACTCATGACACTTTCGCATGCCACTAAGCAATCCGCAAGACACTACGTTTACCATCTTGTAATGTCGGCACCAAGTCTTACAATCAGCTGTTACCCAATACGAGTATCGGGGTTGCTGTGCTAAACGGAGAGCGCAGCAGACTGTGATGTCTTTTATAAGAACCTATAAAACGAATTGCCGTCTACTTATTGGATTTTGAATTAGGAAGGGAAACATGAGAAATATACTGGCACCTATAACACTTTCAATCGTAAAAACACCCTACCTTTGTAAAGCAATAAGAAAAAGATCCATAACCCCTGCACTCTTTATCATCTTCTCCGTATTAATCTCTGGCTGCGACAGCTCTATTTCAGGCGAAGAGCACCTAAATAAAGCCAAAAACCTTATTGATACAAAAGAGTACAATGCTGCCGAAATAGAACTAAAAAATGCCGTTCAAAAGACCCCCGCTAGCGCAGAGGCGCGAAAAATTCTCGCGGAAGTCTATAACAAACGTCAAGATGGAAAATCTGCGGAAAAAGAGCTTCATCACGCGGAAAAGCTAGGCTATCCAAAGCAAGACCTTGCTACCGAATTTGTCCTGTCCTATTACTATCAACACAAATATGAAAATCTGCTTTCTTTCACACGCCCCCTCAATGTTAACCAACTAAAAAACCAACCTTTGGTTCATTTCTATAAAGGATTGGCCAATCTCTTCCTCCTCCGAGATATCGATGCATTCATAGAATTCGAGCAAGCTGCAGATTCACCCAAGCAGAACAAATATTCAGATCTTTCAACAGCATACTTAGCCACTTATAAGGAAAAACTCTCGGATAAGGCGGTAACTTTGACCAGCAACTTGGTTGAGAATCATCCTGATTTTGCAGAAGGCCATATTCTGTTAGCAAAGCTTTACAAGGCCAAGGGAGACTTCGATTCCGCGCTAAAAAATCTGGAAAAAGCGATTCAGCTTGAGCCCAACCGACTTGCCCAACATGTGGATGCCTCTGAGCTCTATCTACTGAACAAACAACTTGATAAAGCAGAGAAAAGTATTGATGTGGTTCTATCTTTTGCTCCCAATCACACAAAATCTCAGCTAATCATGGCGAATATAAAGGCGCACTCAAAACAATGGGATGAAGTCAAAAAGATCACCGACAACATACTACTTCATAAAAGAATTGAACCCCAAGCCACATTGCTATCTGGTATCGCGTCTTTCCATCTACGTAGCTGGGAATCCAGCTATAGAAGCCTAAGCTCAGTTATCAGCAAAGTACCGCAGTCCCATATAGCCCGCAGAATGTACGCGTTTTTGCAGTATGAACTGGGGTATACAAATGAAGCAGTAAGCACCATAACTTCTATCGACAACTTGAATAACACAGACGGCAATATCATAAATCTACTGGGAAGCAGGCTCGCGGTTTCAGGAATGACCGGCGAAGCCCTTGCCATTTTCGAAAAAGCCGCCACATTAGAAGATGAGACAACCACCAGCCTAACTGCTTTAGGGCTTCTTAAACTCCAGCAAAACAATCAAGAAGGGCTCACTGACTTAAGACAAGCACTCAAGAGCGATCCAAACTCTTTCGCTGCCCGCTCTGCTCTTGTTAAGTTTTATGTTAGCGAAAAGCAATTTGATCAAGCTCAACGACTATCTAATGAACTCATCACGTCTGAACCAAATCTTCCAAACGGGTATATGCTGCTATCAGCCACATATGCGCAAGAGGGAAAAGTTAATAAAGCAATTGCTACTCTGGATGCAGGGTCATCTAATAATCCCAACAACACCGCCTTGCTGATGGCCAAGGCTCGACTCCACTTTGTTAGTAATGAAATCCAATCCACTAAGACTATTCTCGAAAAAATTCTTCAAATTGAACCAACTAACCCTGCAGCTCTGAGAACGTACTATCGATTATCCAAAACCCTAGGTAGCACCACCAAAGCGCTGTCCTACTTCAAAGAAGCTGTTGAACAAAACGACGCCGATGATTCGCTAAACCTTGTCTACTCTCTTGTATTGATCGATCAGAAAATGGTTGACGAGGCCATCAACAAACTAAAAGAAATTGACAAGCAATCATTAATTTACGGCCAAGCCCAACTGGGATTAGGAAATATTGAATATGACACTGGAAACAAAGGAAAAGCACTTCCCTATTACCAGCGCTCTCTGGCTCACTCTCCACAAGACATCGGCGCTCACAAAGCAACTGTAAGAACCCTCATCGAACTAAAAGAATTCGATACTGCTTTAACGCAGCTGGAGAGCTCCTTGGAACGCTTTCCTAAAAGCATGTGGATGAAGACCACATACGCCTCAACTCTTTTCCAAACCGGTCGTGAAGGTCAAGCTTTAAAAGCCATTGCTAAATACAATCAGCAACAAGGATTCACCCATCAGTTGGCATTGATCCAGGCAAAGTTCTACGCATCCAGTCAGAATTACGACAAAGCCAAAGAACAGTTTGAGATCGCATTAAAACTAGATTCTTCATCGCACACTGCGGTTTTATATTATGACCTGCTAGCTAAAAACGACCTTCTTGAAGCCAATCGTTTTTTAAAACAATGGCAGAGAAACTACCCTAAAGATGAATTTGTAACCGCTTACGCCGGTAGCTTAGCCCTTAAAAACAGAAACTCCTCCGCTGTTAACCACTTTGAACAACTAATTCAGAAATCCCCTGACAATCCTATCTACCTAAACAATCTAGCTTCGGCTCACCGTTACCAAGGCAATTTTTCAAAGGGATTGGAATACGCTCAAAAAGCCTATAAGAGTAACCAGAACATACCCGAAATCGCAGACACTTACGGATATTTGTTACTGCTTAACGGCAACACCACCTCTGCTGTTGATGTATTGCAAAACGCATATAGCAGCAGCCAAGGTAAGCCTACAATTGCTCTTCACTATGCCCGCTCATTGGCACAAAACCAGCAAACAAATGAGGCGATCAACATTCTCCAAACACTGTCTAGCAAAGACTTCATAGGAAAGAAGAATGCCTTAGCATTGCTTTCTGAACTTCAAAAGAACCAATAGAATGTAGAGATAACAATGGAAACAGCTGCTGATTGCACCTACAACTTTCCGTCAGTATTTTTTACAACAAGAAAAACCGGACACCACAAAAAAACAATAACATACTGTTCTAAAAAGACATTTTTATTCTGGCATCATTCATGCTTAGTTAATGGCGACGGTACGACAACTGATGTTGAAACCTAATTACACTTACTAAGGAAGAAAATGATGAAAAATTTTGCAAAGGCTACGCTGGCGGCTTCTGTCCTCGCAATCAGTGCCGGAGCTTCTGCCAGCGATATGTATATCGATCTAGGCGACAACTCGTACGACATTCTGTCTGGATTCGGTATCGGAACGGGTGATGCTGATGGCAAAACCGGTATTTTTAATGAGTTTGGCTTTAGCCAGCTTAGAGCTACCTCTGTTTACGATTTTAATGATAGCGACGTAGGCGGGTCATTCTACGACACCAACATTCCATCCGAATTAGCTGCACTGGGTATTCCAACTAGCGGCACAGCCCTAGACGGCTTAACCACTGTTAACCTAACAACACCCACAGCAGCACAGGTTGATATTGATGCACTGAGCCCGCTAGCACCACCAACATTAGGTACTGACAACGAAGGCTTCATTAACGTCTGGGGACTAGATGTTCTGTATCATTTTGATGGCACACTGACCGCAGGCGGCCCGGTCTACACTGGCGGTACTTTTGAAGTTTTCTTCAGTAATCCTGGCGCTCTTGGATCTATTGCAGATGGCACTAAAGTGCTGGGTGGTACCCTGACCAGCTCGACCCTCAACGTTGCCAACTTGGACTTGTTCTTCGACCTCGATTTCGCACTGGACGGCTTCCTGTTCATCGAGCAAGGTGGTGCTTTCATCGATGCTGAAGATGTTATCTCCGGTGGTGGAGACTTACCTCGCCTGATCTTGGACACAAACGTTGCCCCGCCAATCCCAACTGCTGATCAGCTACTCGTAGTTGATGCAACCGATAATATTATCGGTAATGGCAACGATGATCTGCAAGCTGTACGTCAAGCCAATCTTGATGGTTCAATCACTGCAGAAATTCCTGAGCCCGGAACTCTGGCACTTCTTGGTCTAGGTCTGTTTGGTTTGGGCGCAGCAACTCGCCGCAAAGCCTAAACCCCGGCACAAGGTTTCGGTCGTAACCGTCACGAAGTAACTGTGCAAAAAGGAAGGGCCCCATTTGGGGCCCTTTTTTATGTTTGAATTTGACGAGTTCTACAATTGCCGAAGTAAGATAACCCACATCTTTTTGTTCCGCCCCACCAAGCACAACAACGGCACAACAACGGCACAACAACGGCACAATAAAGCTAGTTCAATTAGCAAACAACCCAACACGATTGCCTGCACTTTTCGTAATTGCCTGAATTATCAAACTAAACTACGAATAGCACGAATTTAATCGTTGTAAATTTCATTGACACCAAGCAAATAGTAAACGGTATCTATAAGCTACTGACGCCGAAGCAGCATTCAAACACCAGGTAGCGCCCAAAGAAAAGAGCAGCACGAATGAACACCTAGCCCTGACCTGAAATCTTCATTTTCACAACTTTGCGCGCCAGCCATTGGATTGGATTTTTAGAACCCAATGGCCGCCAAGTCTTACTCAACGAGTTTTTGTATGCATCAAAATGCAACCCTCTTGGCGCTTTTACAACCTCCCCTCTGTTGAGTAATATTTTTAAAACAGTGGTACCAGCCAATCCCGAACATAGCTGCACAGCCATTCCAGTCGAAGGGCCTTTCTGGGCGTGAAAATCTACTCTTGTTGGATCAACTAGATATGATCTTTGCGGCAAGCTTGGTGATAACCCGACTAGAAAACTAATTAACTGATCTTCTTCGCTTTGGCCTTCAAACCCGAAATACTCTTGGAACCCCATAGAGCCTTCCATAAACACCAGCATAGCAGCCCCCATTCCCAGCGGAGCTACCGTCACAATGGGAATCCCTTGCTTTTCACACTCAGCGAAAAGCATTTTTCTAGCCTCCAGTGCGAAAAAATCAAGGCTGTCTACATAAATATCAACACCAGCCAGAAAGTTCTCAAGATTTTCTGCAGTAACACCTTCCTCAAACAGCTTTATATCAGCTTCTGGATTGATATCCCTAACCATCGCACCCATCACCTGAACCTTGGGCCTGCCCACAGTGGACATAAAAGCGCCAGCTTGACGATTAAAATTATGGACATCAAACTCATCAAAATCTGCCAGGTTAAAATTGCCAATCCCCAGCCTTGCCAACGTAAGCGCATGAACACTCCCTACGCCTCCTGCTCCAGCAATGGCAACCCGTGCATTCTTCAGACACTCCTGCTCAGAATCAGTGACCCAACCAATATTTCTGGAAAAAGCATCATTGTAGTTAAACATTTTTCTGATAATCTCCATTTATGCATTGCCCATAGAAAAAGCAACATTCCAAGCAATCCGAAGTAAACTATAGATGGTAATTCATCAACTCAAAAGATTATGTACTCTGATACTATACGTAAACCAATACCGATCTATCAGTTGAGCAATCCTTGAAAAGACCACCAGCTGAATTCAAGGGTACTTATCCTTTAGTAAGTACCGAAACCCCATTAAAAGAGGTTAATCAACGTTGAACAGCAACCGTTCTTTTGCCCTGTCTTTTGATATTGAAGACTACTTTCATGTATCTGCTTTTGAAAAACAGATACAACCTGAAAACTGGGATAATCTAGAACAACGGACAGAAGCTAATGTTGACCTCATCCTAGAGTTACTCGATTCAAATCGCAGCACAAAAGCAACATTTTTTATTCTTGGCTGGATTGCAAAACGCTTCCCTAACTTGGTGAAATCAATAACCCAACAAGGGCACGAAGTTGCTAGTCACGGTTTCAATCACCAACGACTAATCAACCTTACCCGCGACGAATTTAAAGCAGATATTAGCGACTCTAAGAAGATGCTAGAAGATCTTTCCGGGTCAAAGGTAATCGGCTATAGAGCCCCCAGCTTTTCCTTATCCCCTAAAACCCTTTGGGCAGTCGACGAACTCAAAGAAGCCGGCTACATTTACAGTTCAAGCGTAAACCCTGTACCACACGATCTATATGGGATGCCCAACGCCCCCCGAACACCTTTTTTATGGCAGAACGGCTTAGAAGAATTACCGGTAACCACCCTACAATTACTTAACCGACGTTGGCCATGTGCCGGCGGTGGGTATTTTAGACTTTACCCCTACCAACTATCTAAATGGGCCCTGAAAACAGCCAGAGAACAACTAGATGGACCTGTTATATTCTACATGCATCCTTGGGAGCTGGATCCGAACCAACCTAGAGTCACCAATGCCCCTCTAAAGTCTCGCTTTAGACACTATATCAATTTAAATAAGACCCAATCACGCTTGGAAAATCTGGTGACTGATTTTGAATGGGATACCATCTCATCAGTAAAAGAATCATATTCAATCAAGCAAGTAGCAGCTATTTAAATACAATAGAATTGAAAAACCTACTCCATATTGGCTATTTTTTCAGCTGTACCTGGATGCTTTAAAACCCTAGAAAGCTTCATCGGAACAATTTTTAGAGCCGTTTCGTACCCTGCATGAAACAGCTCATCTTTCTGTCGAGAAGACAGCTTGAACTCTATCGGAGAAACATTGCCGGTATGAATAACCACTGTTGAATGCCAAAAACTCTCGTTTATATACTCTCTCGACATGGTGGTCATGAAGGTTCGAATGAGCAGCGCCAGATAACTTTTCAGAGGAAAAAGCGGCATGCTTTTAGCTTTTTCTGCCGCCTGCACACTTCTCAGCCTGAACACAACAACAGGGGAGCCATCTCCAGCCCAATCTCGTTGAAGTGCATCTTCGGATAAAATACTACCATCCACCATCAAATGTTCTTTAAATTCTTTAAAACTAAAAAGTATAGGGATAGACATTGAAAATCGAACCGCCTGGGATACACGCACATCCGGCGTACGGTCGCTATCAAATATTACTGGCAAACCTGATCGAACATCAGTTGCAACTACATGAAAACGCCTATCTAAATCCTTAAACCGAACACCTTTAAGCTTGTCATCAGCCCATTCCTCAAATCTATCGCCTGTTGAAAGGCCGCCTGTACGCAACAAACTGTATAAAGACTGATCAAGAAACTGGCTAAAATCAGTCTCTTCTGCTATTGCTCTTATACTTTTTAGAGGATGACCGCAAGCGTATAAAGCACCCACGATACTCCCTCCAGAAACACCGACCAAGTCGGGGAACTCTACTCCCAATTCTTCTAACGCCGCCAATACACCAATATGGGCTGGCAAACGACTACCACCTCCTGCCAGAACCGGGACCATTTTTGTGTTTATCAAACTCATCCTAATGTCACCGCCCAAATAGATACTTATTAAATCACCTGCTGACAGGTTTGGGTAGCATTGCCGAATTTTAGCAAATAGCGACAACCTTTCCGTAGATTGCTGAGAGACCACTATTAACTTAACATAATTGTACTTCCAACTTATCAAATACTTAGAACAAATCTGAGACATGGCTAACAACGTCACACACCGACCTCTATGTGTAAACCTCCCTGTTTTAGTGCCATTGGCTTTTAGAGTTCACCTGGCCTTTTTCGTGTATCACCAGGTACTCCCCGGGAGTCAGGTCACCGAGTGACTCATGAGGCCGCTCTTCGTTGTATTCGCGCAACCAGTTATCCGTGATCTCTCGCACTTCCGACAGCCGAGAGAACAAGTAAAAATCCAACACCTCTGTTCGATAGGTCCGATTGAAGCGCTCGATGTACGAGTTCTGAGTTGGCTTTCCGGGTTTGATGAACTCCAGTTTCACGCCATGCTCCTCAGCCCATTCAGCAAGTGACCCCGAAATAAACTCCGATCCGTTATCCATGCGAAGCATTGTTGAATAGATCCGCCAAGCGGCCGCACGATCCAGCGTTCGTATTACTCGCGGGGCCGGCAAATTCAGGTCTATATCGATTGCCAGCGCTTCGCGGTTAAAGTCATCAACCACATTGAATGTCCTGAAGCGTCGACCACAACGTAGGCTGTCTGCCATGAAGTCGATCGACCAGCAGTGGTTTGCCAGCTCAGGAACGCAAAGGGACTGTGGATTTCTGTTCGGCAGCCGCTTCTCCCCTTCCGTTTCAGCTTGAGCTTGAGCTTGAGCAAACAGTAAACGCGGTAAACCCGCTTATGATTCCATTCATTCCCCTGGCGTCTCAAGACCTTAAATAGCTTCCTGAACCCATACCGAGGGTATTTATCGGTCAACGCCAGCAGCACATCAATTACTGGATCTTCACGCGAGGCATCGAGTTGGTAGTGGTACACCGACCGGCTCAGGCACAGAGCATTGCGTGCCGCTCTGATGCTTAGCCCGTGGCTACCGCGTAAGTAATCAATGAGTCCGCGTTTGTCTGCTGGCTTCAAAGCTCTTTTCGATAACGTCTTTAAGCGCTCGGTTTTCAAGGCTCAGGTCCGCAAACATCTGCTTGAGCCTTCGATTCTCATCTTCCAGCGCTTTTAGCCGCTTAATATCAGAGGCCTCCATGCCGCCATACTTGGCTTTCCAATTGTAGTAGGTGGCGTCGGAAACACCGTTCTCACGACAGACATCCTTAACCATCCGGCCGCCTTCGACTGACTTCAAAATCTGTACGATCTGGGCTTCCGTGAACCGTGTTTTGCGCATCGTCCGTTCTCCTTTCGCATCGCTGCATTATGCCGAAGAACTCTAATTATCAATGGTCCAATTTTAGGGGAGGGTTACATTTCACGTAATACAGACCCAACCAAAAAAAGCAAGTGAATTACTCACTTGCTTTTATGCGTTTGTTTGCCAATGGACAGCTATAGCCTGATCAACTTGCGCTCTATCTTCATCGCTTAATTGCACTTCGCCTCCGATAGGAGCTCCAAATGCAGCCATCGCAGCTACCAATTGCTCAATACCGTCACGTACAATTGCATCAACATCGGTAATAATTTGATCTATCTTCTGACTATCTCCCATGTACCAATCATTTACGGTAATCCGTTGAACGCTCTCAGCAAAATCAATTACTAAATCATCGCCATTTTGGCTAAACCACAGATCCGCTTTACCAATATTCTCTAATAGAAGCAGGTCATTTTCAGCAGAATCCTCAACGGCTTTATTGTCTATGAAATCTGCACCTTCACCCTGCTGTATCCGATAAGTATCACTACCACCACGACCGCTAAGCTGGTCATTTCCAGTCCCACCCACTATTGTCTCATCGTCTACACTTCCAATAATGGTGTCATTGCCACTACCACCGTCAATTTCATGGATATTGATAACTTCCAAATCAGAAAAATCAAAGGTTTCAGCACGATAACCGCCAACAAGCGTATTTTTACCGCCTCCCCCATCAATGCGTTCAATACTTGTCAGCTCAGTTATTCCAATTACGTCATCGCCTTCACCGCCCAACAATTGGTCAAATCCTTCACCACCATCTACCCAGTCATAAGATCCAGCCGATGCAAGAAATATATCATTGCCCGCACCACCATTGAGAGTATTCCAGCCACTGCCTCCAAGGATAGTATCATCGCTAGCGGTACCAATAATGGTGTCATAACCATTACCACCATCAATTTCGGTGATATTGATTAGTTCGGTATTGGAGAAGTCGAAGGTCTCACTGAGATAGGAACCCTGGATTCGATTGTGCCCACTCCCCCCATCTATACGTTCAACACTATTATCCACCGCAAAGCCCCAAAGGCCGATCTCATCATCCGCATCGGTGCCTAATACAGTATCAAACCCATCACCACCTGTTAGCTTGTCATGCCCACCAACTCCAGCAACGAAGACATCATCACCGCCTCCGCCATTTATCTGGTTAAAGCCACTACCTCCATCTATGTAATCGCTATATGAGGTGCCGATAATGGTGTCACTTCCGCTTCCACCATCAATCAAATCAACATTAATCAACTCTATGGTTGAAAAATCGAGAGTGTTGCTAAATTGATTGCCTTTGACAACGTTGTAGCCCTCTCCCCCATCAATTCGCTCAATCGATGTGAGGCTACTTACTCCTAGATGATCGTCACCTGTAGAACCTACGAGAGTGTCAAATCCATCACCACCATCTAATGCATCAAATCCATTTCCTGTATTGACAAAAATGTCATCTCCGCCTCCTCCAGCGAGGGTGTTAAGACCGCTACCTCCGTCAATTACATCAGCACCTTCACTCCCTATAAAGAGATCATTGCCTCCCAACAATTTAAATCCTTCAATATTCAGTACTTCCGTGGCAGAAAAGTCCAATGTATCTTGGCGCCAACCTCCTTGAATGAAGTTAATTCCACCACCACCATCAATCCGCTCGACACTATCGATATCAGTTAGACCAATAACGTCGTCCCCTTGATCGCCAAGTAGGATATCAAATCCCACACCACCATAAATCCAGTCATAGGCCGCATTGGAAGCAATAAAAGTATCGTCTCCTGCCCCACCATTGAGCGTATTCCAGCCGCTTCCACCATTTATAGTGTCGTCGGAAGAAGACCCTATAATTGTGTCGTAACCGCCCTCACCTCTAATCTCGCCTATATTAAGTAACGTAGTAGAAGAAAAATCTAAATTATCACCACTTATAGACCCAACGATGGTTTTGGAAGTTGCCCCTCCATTAATCTCTTCGATTCCCGTAACCGACCGAACTTTGATACTCTCATCACCAGTATTTGCAATTATCCGGTCAAATCCTTCTCCACCGTCATAGTGTGAGAACATTGAGCCTCCGGGACTAAGCACAAAGGTATCGTCACCACCGCCGCCGCTGTAATCCTGAATACTATCTGTACCTACGATCACATCGTGACCGTTACCTCCTTCTATGCCGTCGATGTTCAGTACTTCAACCGTAGATAAATCAACATCTCCACCATAGAAATT
>JAPHRD010000010.1 GCA_026196225.1 Motiliproteus sp. | reverse complement strand
GAAGCGCATTTTTTATCTCCGACGGCACCGGAATTACCGCAGTAGCCCTGGGAAGAAGTTTGCTCACCCAGTTTGAAGATATTGAACTGAACCGAGTCACCTTGCCCTACATAGACAGCGAACCGAAGGCCAATTCCGCCGTCGCTCAGATCAACGAAGCCAGTAAAGAAAGTGGAATACGGCCATTGGTGATCTGCACGCTTGCCAACGAATCGCTCCGGCAGATTATCAACAACAGCGATGCCATGATCCTGGATGTGTTCAGCTCTTTTATGCCATTGCTAGAAACAGAGTTGGACTCGAAATCTGAAAACCGCATCGGTCAATCCCGCTCCCAGGCCCGCAGTAGCATCGCCAAGGAACGAGTGAATGCAGTGAATTTTGCGCTGGAGAATGACGACGGCGCGACATCCAAGGGTTATGAGCAAGCTGACATTATCCTCACCGGTGTATCACGGACAGGCAAAACCCCCACCAGTCTTTACCTAGCCCTACAGTTCGGCGTGCTGGCGGCCAACTATCCGCTCACCGAAGACGATCTTGATGAAACCCGCCTGCCACGGCTGCTAAAACTCCATCGCCACAAACTGTTTGGTCTCAGCCTGGAACCGGAGTTGCTCAGCGCCATCCGCAGTGAGCGTCGACCAGACAGCCCTTACGCCAGCCTCCGGCAATGTCTGCGAGATGTACAAAATGCCGAAGCGATGTTCAACCTCAACCGCATCCCTTATCTGGATGCCAGCAGCCTTTCCATTGAGGAGATTTCCACCCGGATCATTGCTGAAGCAGGATTAAGGCGACGCTTCAAATAGGTTTTCAGTGACTGCGCGCCACGAACACAACTGCCCCCAAAAATAATAAATTGACCACACTGCTAAAATTGTAAGACGGAATGACAAGGACAGGTTCGATGACAGCCAATAGAAATCATTTGAAGTTTCGATATTCAGCATGGTCCAAGCAGGCTCTGATTCTTAGTCTGGGTCTGGTTCTCTGTCTACTACAACCCATGCTCAGTCACGCCGATCAGTACAGCACCCCCTATTTATGGCGGGTGGATTCACCAGATCGCACCAAGTCTTCCTATCTTTTCGGCACTATCCACAGCGCTCAACCGGACCTGAATCAACTCCCCCCCTCGGTGGTTGCCAGCTTTCAACAGGCCGATGCTTTTTACGGCGAACTGGATATGAGCCCAACCGCGCTGTTGATGGCCGCACAGAGTTTTGTTTCTCCGGATAAACAGTCGTTACTGAACACTCTGACCCCGACTCGCAAGGATCGAATCAATCAAATATTGACAAAAATCCACCCCAGCCTCTCGCTCAACGCCCTTTCACACTTGAAACTGTGGGCCCTAACAGCAACCTTACCCTTAATTGAAGATCAGCTTCGCTACGGCAATCAGATGGCTATGGATATGCGTCTGTACCAACAGGCCCAACAAAATGGCAAACAGGTAGGGGGATTGGAAACCATTGATGAGCAAGCGGCAGTATTCGAGTCCTTCAGCGAGCAGGAAAACCTGACGATGCTTGATATGACGCTGGACTACATCGAAGGCGCCCAAATGAAAAACCAACCGATTATGAAAGAGACCTATGACGCCTACCGTAGCGGCCAACCCGACACCTTTGACCGGCTGTTAAAAAATCAGCTGGATCTACCGCAACCACTGTTTGACCGCTTTATGAAACGATTGCTCGCAGATCGAAACCTACGTATGGCCGACCGCATCGATGCGCTGTTAATAGAGAAGCCGGAATCCAGCTTTTTCATTGCCGTGGGTGCTGCTCACTACGGCCCCGATGGTGGAATCCAGACACTGCTTGAACAGAAAGGTTACTTTATCACCCGAGTTAAACCCTAAAGACCTGAAGCTGGGCCAGGTTCTCCACCACTAGATCAGTCAGGTCCGGCCAACGTTCTTGACGGTCTGCGGCAAAATGCACGGTTGGGATACCTGCAGCACGCCCCACTTCCAGGTCGTAGCGAAAATCCCCTACCATCACACACTGCCGGGGACTAACCTGCCAATATTGAATGATCTGGTTTATTCCCACAGGGTCGGGCTTGGGAGGAGCATCTTCGCAAGCGATAATCGCCTGAGCTTCAAAATAAGATTCCACACCAATTCGGTTCAATACGATATCAACACAATCGCGCTGATTGCGAGTCAATATACCCAATCGACAGCCCTGCTCCGCTAGGGTTTGCAATAGCATCACAGCCCCGGGATTAGCCACAGCCCGTCGGGCGATACGACGTTCTATCGCCGTCAACCGATGGTTTAACTGCTGACGCAATGGCATAGGTTGGCGGGCAATGTACTCCAGAATTCCCTCTTCCGTCGGCACCCCAAGCTCACGCCGGATGGCAACAAAATCATGGAGAGGCTGGGTAAGAGTGCCGTCCAGATAGAAAATCCAGTGATGGCATTGCTGCAGGTCGATAGTCATTGATAGTGGTTCAGAGGCTACTTTTTTCGACCCAGGCTTCGACTTCCGGATCCAGATAGAGCTGTTCCAACAGTTCAGCCGCCCATGCTTGATCCGCCAGAGCCTTCGCCATAGTGACTGCCACTACTTGTACCGCAGGCACCTGACTCCAAACGGCTTTGGTGAGACAGCGCCAGTGATCAGGATTACGTTGTTTGGGTTGTTCTAACTGCTGCAGACATGTCTCGCAAACAAAAACACAATGCTCCAATTCCGGCTCAACCGGAATGGGTGGCACCTCATAGATGGAAAGTTTTACACCTGAGGCTTCACAGAGTTCACAGCAGGAACCCGAGCGCCGAGTCAGGTCCTTACCAAAGGCGTTAAGTCCTTGATGCCGCTGCTGATGTTGGTTGTATCCTTTAGCCACGCCGAAATCCAATTACCGAAAAACAGGAATATCTATAAAAACTTAAATAATATTAGTCAGATAGAGATTAACTATTGCTAAACTGTAGCAGTATTGGCTGCGTTCGTCTTGGCCGAATAGGAACTTTTATACAGGTCGAGAATCAATGGGCGTCTGCAGCGGTAGAATCCAAACCGTTTTAAGATTCATTCGGTCGATTACTGGTAGGGGTATGGGAATTCACAGATTACTACGGCTAATTGCACTCTGTGCGGTACTGATCAATCTATCTACGGCAAGTTATGCTGAAGATGCCAGTACCTTATTCAACCCCACCAACCTCATTCAGAACAAGCTGGAAGGCCTAGGTCCCGCTGAAGAGGGCGACAATCAACAGCTTAAAGAGATCTATCAGCAGACCCTTCAATACCTGCAGGAGCAACAGCAATATCAAGACCGGACGGAACAGCTCAAGCAACTGATCACCAACTACGGACCACGCTCCGACCAGCTTCAACAGCAGCTCGACGATTACCAAAGTTCTGCCCTTCCAGCGCTGGAACAGATGTCGAGCAACGAAGCTCTGCAACAGATTTCAGTGACTCAAGCCCAGCTACTCGATCTGCAAAACCAGCAGGATAAACTCAACAATCGCCTCACCCTCGATAGTGGCCGTCAAGCCACCATCCCCGATCAAATTACCAAGCTAAAAGATAGTCAGCTGCAGCTGGTTACCAAGGTGGCCAGAGTTATTGGTGGTGATAGTGAACTTGGCAAAGCTAAGCGAGACATGGACAGTGCACAGTTGGATGCCATTAACCAGCACATTCAGATGCTGGAACTGGAACTCCTCAGCAGGGGCGATCAACATTTGTTAATGAAGCTTGAATCCCGTTTGTTGAGCCATCAGATAACCGATCTGGAACGCTCTATCAAAGCCTTGCAGGGTTACCTTGCCGATCAACGCCGGCTGGAAACCGAAAAAGCGGTGGCAGCCTCCAAGCAGCTCACCGAAGTGGATGACAGCAGCCATCCCCTACTCCAACAACAGGTTGCAGAAAACGAGCGTCTCTCTTTTCAACTCACCAAATTAACCGCTGATATTGAACAATCACTGTTAGAAAAATCCGAAGCGGAACAACAGAGCCGGCAGGTCCACAACACTCTCGAGCGCGTTAAGAAGCAGCTGCAATGGCTTAAAAACAGCGCCGCTTTTGGGCAAACACTAAGGTCAGAACTGGATACCCTCCCCAGCCTTCCCGATATTGATGAACTGCTGGATCGCCAGGGCGAAGCACAGTTTCAAAGCTACGACCTGGAGCAGGAAACTGAGTTGTTAATGGAGTTTGACAGCTATATCAACAATCTCACCGAGAGTGCTTTAACGCCACTCAGTTACGATGAGAGCGAATCCCTAGTCGCACTCATTCGAGCGCGTACTGATCTGGTTAACCGTTTGCTGGAAAGCTATCGGAGTTTTCTAACAAACCTGGCTCAGCAAGAGGTGGCCACCCAGGAATTACACAGTCAGATCCAGCAGTTTCAGGATCTAATCGCTCAGCACTTGTTGTGGGTCCCGAATACCGGATCACTCAACGCTAAACGGATCCCTCTACTAATACAAAATATCAATTGGCTGATGTCGACCGATACCTGGAACCAGCTACCAGAAGCGATCGCTCTAGCCCCCAAGCGAGCCTCTGGATTGGCTGTCATTGGCTTATTTGTCATTGCCCTTTGGATTATCGGCCGCAACCGACAAAATGCTCTGCGCCTTCGTTTTCACCCCCATATCGGCAAGGTCACCCTCGATCGTTTCTCTAACACTGTTCACTTACTGATTGCCGGATTTGTCTATGCCTTGCCCCTGCCCCTGCTGATCAATCTGATCGGCAAGGTACTGCAGAATAGCCAGGATCTACCTTTTGCCGAGGGGATAGGACAGGGGCTTATCTGGAGCAGTTGGCTGATTCTTTACTGGCTCTGTTTCCGCAATTGGGGTGCCCCTCAGGGATTGCTGATCAGCCACCTCTATTGGCAAGAGTCCGGTGTACGGCAGTGGCTAAAGCAGTTAAGGCGCTTAATAATCTTAAGCGTCCCGCTACTGATGGTGTTGGGTATCTCCGAAGCGGTCAATACCGAAGCGATGCGCTCAACCTTGGGGCGGCTGGTATTTATGCTCTGGTGTTTGGGATTAAGTCTGTTTTTCCTGCGCGCCCTGCGGGAAAAGCTCTTACCCCATAGAGACAATATCGCCATCTTACAGCGCCAACGTCCCTATCTTTTGATCTGGACACTGCTAACTCTATTACCCCTGGTTCTGCTGGGGGCCTCAACCTTCGGCTATCTCTATACCGGCATGAAGTTGATCAGCATGGTGTTATATTCGCTGGTAATTGCCACCGCAATAATCGTTGTCTACGGCGTGGCTATTCGCGGCCTGGTTATTCAGGAACGTCGCATCGCTTTTGATCAAGCCAAGGCCCGTCGAGCGGAAATGCTGGCACAACGTGCCAAAGAGGAGGATTCCAACAGCGAAGCCTTGGTGGATCTACCCGATGAGAATTTCATCGATCTACAAACCATCAGCGAACAGACCCGTGGATTGGTCAAAACATTACTGTGGATCGGCTTTGGTGTAGCCCTATGGGCCCTGTGGTCCCCCCTATTCAGCGCACTGAATATTCTCGATAACGTCATCGTTTGGGAAACCACCCTGACCCTCAACGGCACTGAACAGATCCAACCCATTACCCTGAAAGCCTTTATTTTATCTGTATCGATACTGCTTCTAATGTGGATCAGTATCCGCAACCTGCCAGGGGTTATGCAACTATTGGTATTGCAGCACCTGCACCTCTCACCGGGTACCGGTTACGCTATTACCACACTGCTGAATTACCTACTGATTCTGGTGGGGCTGGTGGTGAGCTTTAATATTCTCGGTTTCGACTGGTCGAAGATGCAGTGGCTGGTGGCTGCACTGGGTGTCGGGCTGGGCTTTGGTCTGCAGGAGATATTCGCCAACTTTATTTCTGGCTTGATCATTCTTTTTGAAAAACCAATACGTATCGGCGATACCGTCACTATCAACGGTCTGACCGGTACTGTCAGTAAAATCCAGATCCGCGCCACCACCATTATCGATTGGGATCGCAAAGAGATTATCGTCCCCAATAAATCCTTTATCACCGAACAATTGGTCAACTGGTCACTTTCAGATCCAATTACCCGAATCAAGATACTGGTTGGCGTAGCCTATGGTTCCGACAATGAATTGGTAGAAAGACTGCTCCAGCAGACTGCTTTTGAAAACCCACAAGTATTGACCTCGCCCAAACCAGAAGTGTATTTCATGGCCTTCGGTGACAGCACTCTAAATTATGAGTTGCGTGTATATGTCAGCGAAATGGCCGATCGCAATCCAGTTATACACGCCCTAAATAACCAGATAGACCAAAAATTCAGGGAACACGCGATAGAAATTGCTTTCCCCCAATTGGATTTACATATAAAAAGGGCCTGATAGAATCGAGTCCCAATAAGCTGTCTTGAAGACATAGCAGCACCTATGAACAAAAACCGGTTATATAGATAGGTTGCAAGTCGTGGTTAGATAGGATGCATTCGAAAAATTCTTAGGATAGATATGAGCCGCAACAAATCTAAAAATATTGATCAGTCAATCTCGTTGGCAGAACAGACCCTCAGCTGGCTGAAGGAACAGTCCATTGGTGCATCCCCCTCAAATTACTCTGTGGGTTACGAATACAAAAGCGGCGATCACGAAGATATCCAACGCTCACTCTCAACAACCTCAATGTCTGGCGATAAACTGCAGCACCTGGTGGATCAGCTTTATCATGAACACCTAGCCAACCCAATGGACACAGAACTGTTGGACAAATTCCGACACGACCTCCAAGAAATTCTACAGGAAGCAGCTAGTACCCTGAACCGTTCTGAATCCGGAATGGGACAATACAACGAAGCGCTGCAATTTACCCTGGCTAATCTTGAAGAAGGCGATAGCCTCGATAACGTTCGCGAAGTGGTCAGCGGGCTGATTCAAGAAACCAATCGCATGCGCTCCGAGGTCAGTACCATCAGCAGTGATTTGAAAAACTGCAACAGTGAAATTGCTGAGCTTAAGAACCAGTTCGAGCAGGTCCGAAACGAGGTCTTTATGGACCCGCTGACCGGCGTCTACAATCGCCGCGGCTTGGAAAAGAATCTGGTCAACATGCTGCGCTACGTTTCCGAAGAAGAGCCACTTTCCTTCCTGATGATCGATATCGATCACTTCAAAGAATTCAATGATATGCACGGCCATCTGGTCGGTGACCAGGTTATCTGCTTCGTCGCCCGGATGATTCGACGTACCATCCGAGGCGCCGATGAGGTAGCCCGTTACGGCGGCGAAGAGTTTGCCGTGGTGCTACCCGATACACAGTTGGAAGATGCCATGAAGGTGGCGGAAAACCTACGCACAGGTATAGAGAAGAGCGTACTGACCCGACGCTCTTCCGGAGAAAAGCTAGGCAAGATCACGGTATCTATTGGTGTCACTGCTCACAAACAGAACGAAACCGCCGATGACTTGATCAACCGTGCCGACCGAGCCCTCTACACCTCTAAAAAAAGCGGCCGGAACTGTTCAACTACGGAGTTCTAACGGAATCAACTCGCTTTGTTCCTCAGACGGCTAATGGCAGCCGCTGCGAAGCTCAACATTAAGGGAATCCACAGCGGCAATCTCAAATAGCCGATACCAAAAGCCTCGTTGATTTCCGGTTGCCAGTGTAACTTGGGGGTTACCATGAAAAATGACCAGCCCTGAGGCGGTTGTGCAGAATAACTGTAGCGCAGAACCTCTATCGGATAGGCGATCTGGATCTCCCCCTGAGCCATGGATACACCATTCCAGTCACTGCCAAAATTGAAACCCACAAACAAACTGGATATCAATATAACCAGCAGCAACGCACTGAGGCGCCATGCCCATTTCTCAAATCCATTGATCCCAATCTTTTTCATATCGTTTGCACCCGGCTCGCTATTTTTCAGGTAGTCACGATATGCCCTGAATGGGGTTCAAATTTAGGTGAAAAATGATCGACCGATTACAACGTTTAGCTGATCGATTACAGCCAGTGCGAAGGGTACTGGTGATAATTGGCTTCGTAGCAGCAGCGATAGCCGGCTACCTATTAACCGCGGAGTCGGTCCAACAGGACAACTATCTGTTGGCAAGTCTGATAGCTTTAGTTTGGTCTCTCAGCGCTTACGCCTTTGTCGTCAACTTTCAGGGAGTTCCCAGCCGACCGACTCGATCTGAATCGCTATTTGCCCGGCTCAAGGCCCGGCTGCAACGAAGCTGGTACTGGTTTCTGGCGATATGCTTATTGGTAACCAGCCTGGGCCTGATCTGGATTAGCCTCAGACTGGTATGGATTATGGGGCACACTCCCCATTAATCACCGCCCTGTAATCAGAGCCTTAGAATCAGGGATAGCAAGCAATCGATCCCAACCCTTCCGGACGGCACCACATCAACTGACCACTTTTAGTTAAAGCCCAGACGCTGCTACCACCATCACCGCCCCGTTCTGCAAGTTCGACAAACACTTGAGGCGAATCTGGCTGATAGGCGATGCATTCAGTACCACTGCCAGCACTGCGACACCACTTCAATCGACCCGCTTTAGTAATCGCCCAAACACTGTTGTTGCCTGAATTGGCGTCCACTGTGATTGAAGCGATAGGATCATCGCCAGCCAAGCTATTGGCTGTCACCAATAGACCTGAGAGACCTAGCAATGATGACGCTGCTAGGGTTTTTAGGTAAGCATTCATCGATATCCCCCAATCTTTTAAAAGGGTTTAGTTACCACAAAGATAAGGATTGGGATGAATATCAGCAATGGAAGTTCATTAAATAACCGGAAATAGAGACCACTGTTGGTCAGCGTTCCAGCCTGCATGCGTTTTAGATAGCAACGGCACCAGAAGTGATAGCCGATCAGCAGGGCTACAAAAAACAACTTGGCATGAAGCCAGCCACCGCCAAAGCCGTAGCCCAGCCATAACCACAAACCCAACGCCAAGGTAAATACAGCCATGATGGTCATAAAGCCATAGAGCTTACGCGCCATGATCTCCAGACGGGCAACATCCTCTCCTGCTTCCCGTCCTTCTACGAAATGAACGAAAATCCGCGGCAGGTAAAAGATACCCGCCATCCAACTGGTCATCGCCAGGATATGAAAAGTTTTGTACCAAAGCATTGAGGGAGATCTCGGATCAGCTAAAAAAGGAGGCTCAGTTTAAACCGGCACTCACTGTCTGAAAAGAGCGGTATCCGCTATCTGTTGTAGTTATAAGCACGGAACTCAATTAGACCTGGCTTCGTTGTCTATGACTGATCGTTGCAATGGTTGGGAATGGAAAGAGAACTATGAAAAAAACAGGCTTGATTGCGGCCGTTGGCCTTGGCAACGTACATGGCGCGGTCAGCGTATTTGACCAGTAATTCGGCATGACTGGCATGATTGGGAAACACCGACACACCGATGCTGATACTAATATTTACCGATATGTTGTCGAACTCCACCGGACTTTCAGCAACGGACTTCAATAGCTTATCGAGAACAGGATTGATTCCACTGACGTGCAGCAGTCGCTCGAGAATAATGACGAATTCATCTCCCCCCAAGCGCACCAGAGTATCGCTATTTCGCAACGGCGTTTTCAGCCGTTCACCGACTTCCTTTAGCAGTAGATCTCCAAAGCTGTGGCCATAACGATCATTGACCCCCTTGAAACCGTCGAGATCAATAAACAGCACTGCGATAAAATCATCGTTGCGCTGGGCTTGAGCCACCGCATGCTGCAAGCGACTGAGCATCAAGTGACGGTTGGGTAACCCCGTGAGCGGATCATGATAGGCTTTATGGCTGAGATCTTGAGTTAAGCCGGCCACCTCTCCCATATCAAGCATGGTTATCACCTGGCTGACTATCTCTTCACCATCACCGAGCACCGAACTGATATTCACCAAAAAGGGGTTAGCTTGACCGTTAAGGTGAACTCCCATCAGCTGCCCCTTCCAGGATTTCCGATTCAATAAAGTAGTTAAGGACATCTCATCTGGCGGAGGAAAAAGCAGATCCCCGACAGGGATTCCGGGTAACTGATTACCCTGATAACCAAACACCTTGTGGCAAGCAGGATTAGCAGCACTGATAATACCGTCGGCTTCTATAATCAGGCAGGGATCAGAGGTCACTTCAAACAATAACGATGCTTGCTTGCTACGTCGCTCAGCCTCCCGCTCGCGGGTGATATCGCGCCCCACCCCCAACAGTCCCACCAGCCGGTGATCATCATCAAAAACCGGCACCTTGGACATATCCAGCAATCGCCGACGACTGTTGTTGTAGGTAACCCACTCTTCGTTATGGGACGGCAATTGCCGGGAAAATACCAGCTGATCACGCTCACGAATATACTGGGCTGACTCGGATGACATCAGCTGTTGATCGGTACGACCAATAATCTCGCTATCAGGCAGGCCGAGAAAATCTCTGAAGGCCTGATTGCAACGTTGGTAACTCCCCTCTACATCCTTGAAGAAAACAAAATCCGGAGTACTATCGATGACCAACTGACACAGTTCCACTTCTTTGTGCAGTCGTTGCTCCGCCTCCCAAACCCTATTCATATCACGGGCAATAACGATCACACCGGTAATCTCTTGATTGGCATCTCGATAAGGGGTATGTCTGGATTCAATATGGCAGGTTTCACCATTTGAAGATTGGATCTCTGCGTTAAAGCTGAAAGTTTCTCCGTGAATGAGGGCACGGTCAAGATTGGGTTTTAGAACCAAATTGAATCGTTCGTTACCGTGTAGTTCCCAAACGAATTGACCGATCACCTGGTGTTCTGAGAGCCGGAAAAAATTGAGGTAACCCCGACTGACTGCTCGGTAACAGTAGTCTTTGTCCACGAAGGACACGAAATCATCGATATGCTGAAGAGCAAATCTGTAGAAATCGATATTTTTATCTTTGCTGCGAGAGCCTCCCTTCTCCTTCGCAGTTTTCAGGTTATTCTTGGTGTTATCAATACCCGTCTTGCCCACAACAACCTCCCAAAACCGGAGATGAAGAGACGCGGTCAATTCACCGCGCCTTCACTCAGTTTAGTTGATTTGTTGCTGTTAACCGAAATTTTTAGGTGGCGACTATAACCCTTAAGGCATCCAGCTTAAGCTGTGCAGATTCCAGGTACTCTGCCAAGGATAGGGTCATGCCTTGAAGATGTTCCAACTCTTCGGTACGGATATTGGGGTTAACTTCCGACAGTGCTTTTAGTCGCCCCATCTCAGCGCCTAGTACCTCTGACATTCGCGCAATAGCATCATCAACAATATCCTGCTGTTTACCAGTCGCCAGGGATTCGCACTGTTTGATCATCGCCGAGAGCTGTTCACGGGCATGGCGAATAATAGCTGGGGCCTGCCCCTTGGGGACCCGTTTTGCCAGACGATTAACATGGCCCTCACCCAATACCGAAGAGAGGTCATTGCCATCAGCATCCACCAGCAAACGTACGCAGGATTGAGGTAAATAGCGATTCACCTGCAACTTTTTTGGCGCTGGACAGTGAACCGTAAACACCGCCTCGACCATTAGTGTTCCCGGCTTCAAAGGTGGCAGCTTGATAGTACATAGGCTGGTATTGCCATAGTCACCGCTGGTTATCATCTCCATGGCCCCGGTCACCATTGGGTGTTCCCAGGTCAAAAAGTGCATATCTTCACGGTGCAATGCCTGAGTCCTGGAATAGGTCGCAGTCATTCCGTCGTCAGCTAAGCCAGGGAAACTATGCACCTGCATATGGTCACCCGGGTGGAGGATAACTGCTTTGCCGCTGTGGTGTTGTTGCTCCACTCCGAACTGGTCGAAAACCCGCTCCATATAGGTGGACAGATCACCATAAACCCCTGCGGCAATAACCTCATCCAGCACCTGTTCGGCATCTTGCTCTTTGCAGGAATTCAATTCCAACAGTCGGTCCCGCCCCTGGCGCATCGCTTCCAAGGCGTCATCATTAAGATGTTTGGTCTCGTTGATCAATGCAGCCATAGCGGCTTGATCTTGCAGATTGGCTAAACACTGTAGCAATCGCCCAGACAAAGACTCATAAAGGCCATGCCCCGCTGGAGACGGGGTCAGAAAGGCATTGAGCCCCTGGTGCAACCACTCCAAGAGTCCCTGCTGGACGCTGTCAGCGTAATAAGGCACATGGATTTGGACATCGCGCTGCTGACCGATTCGATCAAGGCGGCCAATACGCTGTTCCAACAGATCCGGATTGAGCGGTAGATCAAACAGCACCAGGTCATGGGAAAACTGGAAGTTGCGCCCCTCACTACCGATCTCAGAACAGATCAGCACCTGACAGCCCTCGTCCCGGTCAGCAAAATAGGCGGCTGCACGATCTCGTGCCACCAGGGTCATTCCCTCATGGAACACTGCCGAGCGAATACCAACCCGTAGTCGCAGATGCTCTTCCAACGCCCGAGCGGTTCCAGCCCGCGCACAGATGATAAGAATTTTGTCATCGCTACGTTCAAGCAACCAGTCACTGAGCCAGGCAACACGGGAGTCTTCCCCTAACCAGTGATCGCCCATCAAACGCTCAGGTTGCAGCTGATCAATTAACTCTGAATTTGCCACCCCGTCTCGATAAGCATCGGGTTGCTGCAGCGGATAGCTGAACAGTTCACGCTTGGGAAAACCACTGACCGCACTACGGGTGTTGCGAAACAGGACCCGACCGGTACCATGTCGGTCCAATAGTTCGTGAATTACCTGCGTAAAGGCGTGCTGAATCTGCTCCTCATCTTCGGCTTGCTGCAAATGGACCCGTAAGGTCCGTAACGTCGCTTCGCCCAAGTAAGCTACAATCTGCCCGGCCACCGCAGAATCTTCTGTGACACGCTCAGCAGCATCGTCCTCCAGCAGACATTGAACCAACTGGTTCACCGGCCGATAACTAGCCTCCTCTTCGCGGAACTGCTCAAGATCGTAGTAGCGATCCGGGTCAAGCAGGCGCAGCCGTGCAAAATGGCTTTCAATACCCAGCTGCTCCGGAGTAGCAGTCAACAACAGCACGCCGGCGATATTTCGAGCCAGTGATTCCACCCGCTGATACTCAATGCTGGGCTCTGCATCGTCCCAGGTCAGATGGTGAGCTTCGTCTACCACCAACAGGTCCCAACGGCATTGGTGGGCCTGAGAAAATGCCCGTTCGGACTGACTGAACAGTGACAAACTGCAGAGTACCAATTGAGCACTGTCAAAGGGATTGCCCTGCTCGGAATCTTCCAGCGCCTCAATCCGCTCCTCATCCATAATGGTGAAATGGAGATTAAAGCGACGCAGCATCTCAACCAACCACTGGTGGATCAAACTGTCCGGCACCACGATCAATACCCGATCGGCGCGTCCACTGATAAGCTGCTGATGAATAATCAATCCGGCTTCAATGGTCTTACCCAAACCCACTTCGTCTGCCAGCAATACACGCGGGGCATGGCGGCGGGCTACTTGATGAGCGATATAGAATTGGTGAGGCAACAGTTGCACCCGCGGCCCCAACAGACCAAAGGCCTCTCCTTGTTGCAGCTGGTGTAGATGATGGAGCGTATCTATGCGCAGTTGATAGCTGCTGTTTTTGTCAATTTGGCCAGCGAACAGCCGGTCCTGAGGTTTGTTGAACTGTACGAAGCTGTCGAGATCCACCTCTTCCAGGCTATGAGACTCGCCTTCTTCGTCAATCCCATGATAGATCAAACAGCCGTCCTGTTCCTGGCGCTCGGTAACAACGATACTGAGCCCCTCGGCGCTGTTAATTTGCTCCCCCACTTCATATTGGATCCGACTTAAGGGAGCGTTGATATACGCATAAACCCGCTCCTCATTGGCAGCAGGGAAATTGATGGTCACTCGGCGATTGGCACTACTAGCCACTATGCCCAAGCCAAGATCTGACTCGGTATTACTGACCCAACGTTGGCCAGGCACAAACACAGGTGCGGTCAAGGTAATCTATCTCTCTTTAGAACTATCTTAAGGAAAGGATAAGCAAAGATTCGCGCTTGTGCCCGAATTCTAGCTAAACAGGGTGTTTACTATTTCTGTTGCCAGCGATCGGCTGATGCCAAATCAGAGGATTTCTGTTCCACCCAATGATCGCGCTGCTTGGTTGTTTCTTTCTTCCAGAACGGAGCGTCTTTTTTTAGATAATCCATGATGAACTGGCAGGCGGCAAAGGCGTCACCGCGGTGAGCGCTGCTGGTAGCCACAAAAACGATCTGGTCGCAGGGTTTCAGTGCGCCAATCCGATGGATAATCCGCACGTCCATCAAATCCCAACGATCACGAGCCTGCTCAACTATCTTCTCCAGGCTCTTCTCGGTCATCCCCGGATAGTGCTCTAGAAACATCTCTTTAAGCGGTTCATCTACAAGATCACGGACCAAGCCGCTAAAGGTAGCTATAGCTCCAACTGCACCCTTTTCATCACGCATCGCTGCGTGTTCAACGGCGATATCAAAGTCTTCTGACTGAACTTGGATGTAAGTTGATGCCACGAAAATACTCCAGTTGTTGTGATCTAGCGTTGTGATCTGATTTTGCGCTGAATAACCAAATTGTATCAAGCAATAACAAGCCCTTACACCGTCATTCCCACAACTACTGAAATATTGCCAGTAATTCCCTCCAGTGACTTGGGAGCGAGACGCCGATAGGATAAACTAGCCAGCTTGTTTTTCTGGAGTGTTATATGTGCTGGACGCCACACGCTACCGTTGCCTGCGTGATTGAAAACAACGGTCGTTTTTTGTTTGTAGAAGAGTATTCCAACGGCAAGCTGGTGCTGAACCAACCCGCCGGACATCTGGAAGCCAAGGAAAGTTTTGTTGAAGGTGCGCTTCGTGAAGTGATGGAGGAGACCCGCTGGCAGGTAGAGATAACCGGTCTGCTGGGGATGTACGTTTACACTCCGCCTCACAAAGACACCACCTATCACCGCACCTGTTTTATCGCCAAACCAATTAAAGAGCATTTGGAACAGCAGCGCGACAGCGATATTGTCAGCACCACATGGTTGACGCTGGAGCAATTAAAACAGCAATCCCACCGGCTACGCAGCCCGCTGGTATTGACGGCGATAGAGGATTATCTAGAGGGAAAACGCTATCCTTTAGAGTACATCCACGAACAACCCGCTGCCGGCTAACAATAAACCGACAGCCTTAAAGGTGATTTGGCCAATCAAGCCAAAGGACCTAAACAACGACCCTTTACACGAGAAGTAAGATCAAAAGCAGTCTATCGATGACCACCAAACTCAACACCGAAACCCAGCCATCCGGCCCAGCCCGGGATAATGCCAAAATCAAAGTGATTGTCGGTATGTCCGGTGGCGTCGACTCTTCCGTCTCTGCCCTACTTTTGCAACAGCAAGGCTATCAGGTGGAAGGTCTATTCATGAAAAACTGGGACGAGGATGACGGCACCGAATACTGTACTGCCAAGGATGATCTTGCCGACGCGCAAGCAGTTTCCGACAAGCTCGGTATCCATCTGCATACGGCCAACTTTGCGGCCGAGTATTGGGACAACGTGTTCGAGCATTTCCTCAGCGAGTACAAAGCAGGGCGCACCCCCAACCCCGATATCCTTTGCAACAAAGAGATCAAATTTAAGGCATTTTTAGAATATGCCGAGATGCTTGGCGCTGATTACATCGCTACCGGTCACTATGTGCGTCGAAGTGATGAAGATGGTTACTGCTATCTCCTGCGGGGTTTGGATGGCAATAAAGACCAAAGCTATTTTTTACACGCCGTTGGCGAAGATGAGATCCGCAAAACTCTGTTCCCTGTTGGCGAACTGGAAAAGCCTAAAGTCCGGGAGATCGCAGAGCAGTATGATCTGGTGACCCACGACAAAAAGGACAGCACCGGCATCTGCTTTATCGGCGAGCGTCGGTTCCGAGATTTTCTACAGCAATACCTACCGGCGCAGCCAGGTGTAATCGAAACCCCAGACGGGGTAAAGATCGGTAAGCATCAAGGATTGATGTACCACACCATCGGTCAGCGTCAGGGGCTGGGAATTGGCGGCCTGTCTGAGTTTCCCGACCAACCTTGGTATGTCACCGGCAAGGACCTTGATCGCAACGTATTAACTGCAGTTCAAGGCAAGCAACATCCTCTGTTATTCAGCCGCATGCTTATCACTGATCAGGTGGATTGGGTGGATGGCCAGGGACCACAGTCACTGCCTTATCCGTGCACTGCCAAAACCCGATATCGCCAGGACGACCAATTCTGTAAAATTGAAGCCAACCCCAACGGTAGCGGCTATCAGGTTTGGTTCCAGGAACCACAGCGAGCCGTGACGCCAGGTCAGTCGGTGGTATTCTATAATGAACAGCGCTGCCTGGGCGGTGGTGTTATTGAACAAACATTCCGTGACGACCAGCTTTAAATTGGCTACCGGTTAAAACGCTCGAAGGAGAACCATTTTGTCTCGCTCCTACAATGAACAAGCGATCGCCCTTGCAGGTGTTTTCCAGGCTGCAGCCCTGGTGGATCAAATCGCCAAACGTGGATTAATACCGCAGAACAGCTTTGAAGCTTCGGTCAACAGCATCTTTGCCACCTCCCCCAAAGTTACCGAGGATGTCTTCGGCGGCGTTCGAGAAATCCCCTATAGCCTGAACATGGGCCTGAAAAACCTGGTGGATCTGGCGGAGAAGAAAGAGCAGTCGAAAGACGTAACCCGCTATGCACTGAGCATGCTCCATCTGGAATCCAGACTCAGCAAGCACCCGGAGATGCTGGATGAGCTCAGCAAAGGACTGGATAAAATCCGCGATCAGGCTCGCTATTTCGAAGAAACAGCCAACGGCGATCTTAGCAACGAAGACTTGGAAACATACGGCAACAACTTCTGCCACTCCAATGTCGTTGCCGCCATCGCATCCTTGTACCAAGACACCATCAGCACCTTTAGTTTCCGCATTCAGGTGACCGGTGAGCCTCGTCATCTACAGAACAGTGATAATGCCAACAAGGTGCGAGCACTGTTAATGGCCGGCATTCGTGCAGCCATCCTCTGGAAACAGGTGGGAGGGCGGCGCTGGCAACTGCTGTTGTTCCGCGCACGGGTCGGAAAAGCGGCCAAAAACATCCTCCAGGCTGGCGGCTGATAGCTGATAGCGCAAAAAATAACGCCCTTACCCACCTCCACAGCGGCTGCTCAAAGCTGCTGTTTCGTGTATAATATGCGCTCGGTTTTTAACCTAACAGTTCAACCCCCTATCAATTGATGAAGTGAGAGTATCCATGGAGCTTTCCGCACTGACCGCTGTTTCTCCCGTTGACGGTCGTTATGGCAGCAAAACTGCCGATCTGCGTTCAATCTACAGCGAATTTGGTCTGATCCGTTTTCGCGTCGAAGTTGAAATCCGCTGGTTGCAGCAACTGGCTGAGCACCCTCAGATTGAAGAGGTTCCTGCGTTCAGTGCCGAAGCTAATGCCGTTCTGGATGGTATCGTCAGCAACTTTAACGAGCAGCACGCTCTGCGCGTCAAAGAGATTGAAAGCACCACCAACCACGATGTAAAGGCGGTGGAATACTTCATCAAAGAGCAGCTCCAGGGCAATCAGGAACTGAATCAGGTCAGCGAATTTGTACACTTCGCCTGCACTTCCGAAGATATCAACAACCTGTCCCACGCTTTGATGCTGAACACCGGCCGCGAACAGGTCTTAGTTCCACAACTGCAGCAAGTGATCGATGCCATCTCAAAACTGGCTCATGATTTTGCAGACCAGCCAATGCTGTCTCGTACCCACGGCCAAACAGCATCTCCTACAACCCTTGGCAAAGAGATGGCCAACGTATCTGCACGCCTGATTCGACAGCTGGAGCAGATCAAAGCGGTTGAAGCCCTAGGTAAGATCAATGGTGCCGTAGGTAACTACAACGCTCACCTTTCTGCTTACCCGAATATTGACTGGCAAGCCAACGCCGAAGCCTTCGTCAAGCGCCTGGGCCTGACCTGGAACCCTTACACAACACAGATCGAGCCTCATGATTACATCGCCGAGCTGTTCGATGCAGTGGCTCGTTTCAACACCATCCTGATCGATTTCGATCGTGACGTCTGGGGTTACATCTCTCAGGGTTACTTCAAACAACGCACTATTGCTGGTGAAGTAGGCTCCTCCACCATGCCTCACAAGGTTAACCCTATCGACTTCGAAAACTCCGAAGGTAACCTGGGCATTGCCAATGCCATCATGAATCATCTGGCCGCCAAGCTGCCGGTTTCTCGTTGGCAGCGTGACCTGACCGACTCTACCGTGCTGCGTAACCTCGGTGTTGGTTTCGGCCACAGCCTGATCGCCTACCAGGCTACTCTAAAAGGGATCAGCAAACTGGAAGTTAACGCTGCTCGTCTGGATCAAGATCTGGAAAACAGCTGGGAAGTTCTGGCTGAACCTATCCAGACCGTGATGCGTCGCTACGATATCGAACAGCCTTACGAGAAGCTCAAGGCTCTGACCCGCGGCAAGACCATCAACAAAGAAACCCTGGCGGAATTTGTTGATACTCTGGAGATGCCTGAAGAAGCCAAAGCCGAATTGAAAGCCCTGACCCCGCAGACCTATGTGGGCAACGCAGCAGCGCAAGCGAAAGCGATCTAACGCTCTCTATTCAGCCAAAAAAGAGGGGGCGTTTCGCCCCCTTATTAGTTCGCCCCTATCAGTTCAACTACCAAGATCATGGCCAACCTCACAACCTCCGACGGCACCAATATCGAGTATCTGATTCACGGCGAATCGGGCAACGCTGCGACGGTAATATTCCTGCACGGCTGGTGTTCCAATGGTTTTGAGTGGTTGCCTTACGCCCGTGAATTACCATCCGCTTTTCGCAGCCTGTGCTGGAATGCCCGAGGCCACGGACTGATCAAGGTGAGCGATGACTGCGACATGTCGTTAAGCCGTATGGCGGATGACCTTCAGGAGCTGATTCTAAAAGAAGCCCCGGAAGGCGCCATCATATTGGGCCACTCTATGGGCGCACTCACCCTTTGGCGCTACATAGAGCGCTACGGCTGTAACCGACTGCAAGGTCTCTGCATCCTCGACCAAACCCCCAAACTGGTCACCGATGACGACTGGTCGTTAGGGGTATACGGTAATTTCGACCAAGAACGAAATGAACGATTCTGCCAGCACTTAACGGATGATTTTACCGAAACCGTTGTCGGCTTGATCTACGCCACTTTTGATGGCGGAAGCGGGACCATTCCAGATAACAGCTACGTTAAACGACTTCGGGAGTACCTTTCCAGCTTACGCGGTGAGAAACTACTGCAGTGCTGGCAGAGTCTGACAGAAGCCGATCTTCGGGGAGCCCTGGCTAAGATCCAGGTACCAACGATGCTGATTTATGGCGATCGCAGCCAATTTTACAGCCCCGAGGTGGCCCGCTGGGTCCATACCCATATCGATGCCAGCCAGTTAATCCGCTATAGCGAAGCAGATCACTCTCCGCACGCTGGTGCCAAAACTCGTTTTGTAGCCGATTTCAATGGTTTCCTGGAAAGCCTGTCACTTGAAGTCCGCTCCCCCCAACAACGCTAATCAGCTTATTGATACCGAGTCCGACCATGCTGGAAAACATTCGAATTGTCCTGATCAATACATTCCATCCTGGCAACATTGGCGCCGCAGCCAGGGCCATGAAAAACATGGGCCTTAGCAAGCTCTACTTGGTCGATCCCAAAGAATTCCCCCACCCTGAAGCAGAGTCACGTGCAGCCGGCGCTAAAGAGATTCTGGAAACAGCAGTGGTGGTCGATAGCCTGGAACAGGCAATCGGGGACTGTTCGCTGGTGGTGGGAACAAGCGCACGCAGCCGCAGCTTTCCCTGGCCAATGCTGGATGCCAAAAGCTGCGCCAGCAAAGCGTTGGTCGAAGCGAATAACAGCGAAGTGGCAATCATTTTCGGCCGTGAACGTATGGGCCTGCACAACGAAGAACTGATGCAGTGTAACTTTCATTTAGCCATTCCAGCCGACCCCGCCTACCCGGTGATGAATGTCAGCGCCGCCGTTCAAGTGGTCTGCTATGAACTATGGCAGACACATAGTGAAAAATCTGAACAAGCTGATTCAGACAGCCCCCAACTTTACCCCAGCAAACAGGAGATGGACCATTTCTATGGCCATTTGGAACAGACACTGAGGGACGTTGATTTCATCATTCCTCAACATGAGGGCAAGGTGATGACCAAGCTAAAACGATTCTTCAATCGTGGTCGCCCAGAGCAAGTTGAGCTTAAGATGTTGAGAGGAGTACTGTCAGCAATACAACGCAAACAGCGCTAAAAGAGTAAGACTCCGGTCGATCATCGGGACGAAAAAAATCAAATCCGAAAGGAAATCCCGTGCAAATTCTTCCTGCTATTAACCGACACCCGCTGCATAAAAACGTCCAAACAAGCTAATAAAAAGCGAAAAATCTTGTTTTAAGACCAAGCAATCAATTCTGTAGTCACAAAAAAATAGTTTTATTTAACCTATAAATAACAGCTTTATATAACTATTAGTTTTATAGAACTAATTTCCCAGCCGCTTCGCCAGGATGACCATAAAAAACCTTAATTCTCTGCACGCCTAGTACCATCAGCGTTTTTGTTGCGGTGCGATATATCATTTTCTAGTAAATTTATTACAGCCTTATCTTTATATCTAATGTAGTAAAATTACATAAATACCGCACCGCACAAATATCACTTTGACAGTCTTCCAATCAACCTTCATGATGCATAGCAACAAGAGCGCTGTTCAGTAACCAAATTATTCCAACACAGCTCAGGGTATTCAAAACGAATTTTGTTGTGACGTTCATAAGAACTGCACAGCAACCGTCTCCGTTCCGGACCGTTCCATCGGTCCTCCTTTGAGGTTCTTTGAGCAATCAGAGAACCTCTTTTTTTATCTAACGATTTCAGACTGCTCATTCAGAAACCCAAATAGTCTCTTCTGTTCTTCCATAATCGCTATTGCAGGCACACTCCCCTTTGATAATAATAACCCCTTGGATTTTCACACCTTCACAGCAATCATTTCTGGATTCTGAATCACCAGTATGCGCCTACTCCTGCTACCGCTTCTGCTGCTTTGCCTGGATTTGCAAGCGCAGACCAGCGTCACTCTGGATCGCCAGGAGGGTGCGTTAAGCCGTGTATTTGAACTGGTTCTTGAATCAGAACAACGGCGCCCTCTGCCAGCACCGGATTTTCGTGTTCTAGAGCAGGATTTCACCATCCTCAACAATCATAAGGTTTCGGTATCCAATTTTCGAAGCGGTACCAACTATTACAACAGCCGTTGGACCCTGCGCTTACGCCCTAAGCACACAGGGCAACTGAAAATCCCCGGTATTCGTGTTGGCGCAGAACGCAGCCGCTCCCTGATCTATACCGTCGTTGAGCATGCCGAAGAAGAACCTGAAAGTACTATCCAGGTGGTTACATCCATCGAGCCCGACCTCGGCTATGCCCGTTCGGCAATGATGTTGAGCGTTAAGCTCTATTTCAACCAAGCGCTAACCCGAGCCGAATTGACTGAGCCCGAGCTGGATGGTGTGTTAATTGAGCGCCTCGGCCCGCAACGAAACTTTGGCGAGGTTCGTGACGGTATCGACTATCAAGTTATCGAGCAGCGCTACGCCCTGTTTCCGATGACGCCGGGACGCTATGAATTGCCACCGATTGAATTTATCGGCGCCAATGAATTTGAACCTTTGGTTGCTCATTCTGAGGGGGTGAGGTTCGAAGCGGTTTCTCCTCCGAAACTCGGTTCCTCCCAATGGTTGTCCGCAACTGAACTGCATCTTAGTGAGTCCTGGCAACCGGATAACCTGGATAATTTGAGAGTGGGTGATACGGTTATCCGCACACTGACTATCGAGGCACACAACGCACCTGCCCGCTGGCTCCCCACTCCTGCTATCGATCCTCTAGAAAACGCCAGCGTCTATCCACAGGCACCCCAACTATCACAGAGCGTTGACACCGGCACCCTCGTCAGCCGAAAAACAGTCCAGTACAAGCTACTGCTTACTAAAGCGGGTGAAGTTCCCTTTGCTGCTATCGAACTCCCTTGGTGGGATATCGTCCGTGATCAGCCAGAACGTTCCCGATTGCCTGCTACAGCCATTAGCGTCGGCAGCTTTAATGCCGGACCTACTGTAAAAACAGAAGAAAACAGGGTTGAGCCAGTACCGCAGTCCGATTCAGATGCCAACGATACTGCTGGCGAACAATCATCATCCGCCAATTGGATGTCCTGGCTTTGGGCATTGATTGCACTGATTTGCGCCGCTGGCTGGAGTATCAGTCGTGCCAAGCTGCAACAGCTTAAGCAACAACAGATTCAACAGCAGCAAGTCGAAAAGATTCAAGAGTATGGACTGAAACAGCGCGATTACTTATTGGAGGAAACCAACGCCTTCAACCGTCTGTCTCGAGCCTGCAGCATCAACGATTGCCAACAGGTTGCCGAATATCTTGTTCAATGGGCAAAGTTCAGTTGGCCCCACGAAACCATCGGCGACCTGACAGACGTAGAAATTGTTGCCGATGACCCCACATTGACCTATCTACTGCGGGACCTAGAACATCACCTTTATCAGCCACAAGCTGACGACGATCCCTGGCAGGGCGACCTGATTCTCAATCAGATCACCCGATTGCGTAAACGGAATAAAAGCGCTGGTATTCAGGCCTGATGCTTTTATTCTGACCGATCACTGCAATGTTGATCAGTTGACGTGACGATCCAAACTCTGCTGCAGCTCGGGATAACTAAACTCGAACCCCGCCTGCAATAACTTCTGCGGCACCACACGTTGACCTTCGGTCAACAGCTCTGCCCCTTCACCCAAAATAAGCTCCATCACCATCCCAGGCATCGGCATAAAGGCCGGACGATTAAGACTGCGGCCCAAAGTTGAGGAAAATTCTCGGTTAGTAACGGGTGTCGGTGCCGTCAAGTTGAAAGGCCCGGACAGAGTTTCATGACGAACCAGAAAATCGATGCCATTTACCATATCTTCAAGATCGATCCAGGACATCCATTGACGTCCATGGCCGATAGGCCCACCCAATCCCAACCGGAAAGGCAGCAGCATACGTTGCAGCGCTCCGCCATGACCGATCACCACACCCGTGCGGGATAAACACACCCGTATCCCTAACTCTTCCGCCAGTAACGCCGCATTTTCCCAGTCGTGGCAGAGGTGATGGGCAAAGCAGGGATGCCCCGCTTCCTGCTCATCCAGCTGACGGTCATCTTTTTGGTTACCGTAAAACCCGATCGCCGAACCACTCACCAGAACCCCAGGAGGCTGCTTGAGACGCCGACAAAGCGCTAACAATTGCTCAGTGGTACCGACACGGCTGTTATACAGATCCTGCTTGCGCTGCTCGCTCCAGCGTTTATCCAATATCGGTTCGCCTGCCAGATTTACAATACAATCAATCGCTTCGTCATCTGCTATCTGTTTCAAATCGCCAACTGCGGCAACTTTGCCCTTAAAGCGGCTCGACAACGATTCTGGAGAACGACTCAAGGCAATCACCTTTTCTACCGATTCGTCTTCTAACCACCGATCGATCAATGCCGATCCGATAAAGCCACTGGCTCCTGTAACTAGGCATTTCATATGTTTCTATCCTGTATGTCCGCAAGAACCTGTTGAAGAATGGATCTAATCCCCGTATCTGACAACAACTGACACAAGGTCATCGTCATAGGTTCCCTTACCTATACCAAGTCACTAAAATGATCTTTCAAACCACATACTATTGGTCGCTATCTATAGCAGCATAGTTGGCATTGGCTGTAGATCAAAGCAGACTGAGAGGCACAAACACAGATGTTTACCGGAATTGTCCAAGGCACCGCCGAACTAATCAGCATTGAAGAAAAAACTAAATTTCGTACCCATGTCGCCCGCTTACCGGAAGTGATGTTGGATGGACTGCAGCCCGGTGCCTCTGTGGCCCACAACGGCTGTTGTCTAACAGTCACTCAGATCGACGGCGATAAGGTTACTTTTGATCTGATGCAGGAAACCCTGAAGCTTACTAATCTCGGCGAGATGAAGGTAGGCGACCGGGTGAACGTAGAACGGGCAGCCCGTTTTGGCGACGATATCGGCGGCCACTCCATGTCTGGACACATAATGGACACAGTGGTTGTCTCTGAAGTCATCGCTTCGGAAAACAACCGCCAGGTCTGGTTCCAGGTCCCTGAAAGCTTAAAAAAATATATCTTCACCAAAGGCTATATCGGCATCGATGGTATCAGCCTCACTATCGGCGAAGTGAAAGAAAACCGCTTCTGTGTGAACCTGATTCCAGAAACCTTGGAGCGCACCAACCTCAGCTGGCGTAAAGTTGGCGATCGCATCAACCTGGAGGTTGACCCCCAAACCCAGGCCATCGTCGATACGGTGGAGCGGGTGCTAGCTGATCGGGATCAATAATTCCCCTATTCTCCTTTGACTCCGTTGGTCGGCTATAGGCATTTTCAGCGAACAGTGATACTGTCCCTTAACACCGCGCTGAAAAATGGCTTAAGTCGATGAATCCTTTCGAAAAAGAGAATCGAAGCCTAAAACGGACATTGCATGTACTGATCAGCAAAGCTGAACGGAACCAAGACATTTTGCGGACCTTTCAGGAGATTGAACTACGCCTGCTGTCCTGTAACCGTTTGGCTGATCTGTTAGACATGTTGCTAGTCAACCTGAAAGAGTATTTCAGGCTCGACGACATCGATCTGATTCTTTTCGATCCTGAATACACTGCCCGAGAACTGGTGGAGGGTTACTCCCCTCCTTCGAATCGGCAAACCTTGCGTTTCTCCGACGATTACAAGCCTCTTAAAAAGCTCTATCACAATCCTGACAAGCCACTGCTAATCAATCCTAATTCAGAGGTGAAAAGCTTTGCTTTTCCCAACAGTCCTTATGTAGCAAGCTGTGCCCTGCTGCCGCTGGTTCGGCAGGGCGTCATCATCGGTAGCCTGCACCTGGGAAGCAGTGACTCCCAACGCTATAACAAAAATGTTGCCACGGACTATATCGGCCACCTGGCTTCGGTGATTTCAGTCTGTATAGAAAACTGTATCAGCCAGGAAACACTGCGACGATTGAGCATCATAGACATGCTCACCAAGGTTAACAATCGCCGCTCCTTCGACCAAGAGCTGCTCAGGGAACTGTCTCGAGCCAGCCGTAACAATTACCCACTCAGCTGCCTGTTTATCGATCTGGATCATTTCAAGACCGTTAATGACACTTACGGTCACCAAACCGGCGATCGAGTGTTGGCGCAAACGGCACAAACCATCAAGAAACAGCTCCGCAAAACCGACTTTATTGCCCGCTACGGGGGTGAAGAATTTGCCATACTGCTACCCGCTTGTGTCAGTAGTCGAGCAGTACAGGTGGCCGAACTCATTCGCAATCGAGTCCGCGCTATTACTTTACGCAGTGACCAGGACGAAGCCTTCAAAATGACGCTTTCGATCGGAGTATCTACTTGCGACCCCACCCCTCACCCTGAGGCAGATCTGGTTAACGATGCACATAGACTGGTTGCCAGCGCTGACAAGGCGGTTTACCAGGCCAAGGAGATGGGACGCAATCGAAGCGTATACATTCCTATCGACCATGTTAAACCAACACAAAACAGCCTGATGGATGCGGAATTGATGAATATTTAATCCTAAAGGTTGCTTATAAACCGTTTAGGAATCGGTCCAGCCGCTCTT
This sequence comes from Motiliproteus sp., assembly GCA_026196225.1. Lineage (GTDB taxonomy): Bacteria > Pseudomonadota > Gammaproteobacteria > Pseudomonadales > Balneatricaceae > Motiliproteus. The sequence continues at coordinate 69,418 of JAPHRD010000010.1, read as the reverse complement.
GAGTCTCGCTAGCAAGATCAATAAATGAAAGTCCGATCATAAAGCGATCATGTCCGGTCCGCTTGACGTAGGCACTGTGGCAGGAGAGGTCGAGCCAGGGCTTGGAGAGATCGGCCGCCCCTTCCAATAGTCCCGCTCGAATCTGAATTGCTTGACGCTGATTGGCCACTTGGTGATTAAAATTGGGAAACACCAGTTCGATCAGTGCTCCCGGTCCTTCTATAGCGATCCCATGATGCGAGAGGTTCACTACGCGGGCGGGAGCTGTACACTGCCAGTCAGAACTGACTTCGGCGGCCAAATCCACCTCGATGCGTGGTGAACGGCGGTGTTCCTCAGGATTCCAATGACTCGGCTTCAAGTGAGATCTTCTATCAATGCCTCATAGAGGGCGTTATAGCGTTCCTCCCTTTCCTTACCGAAGAGCGGATCCTCTCGATCAGGCAGGGAGCTGGCGATGTACTTCCAATCATCAATGCTCAAACACTGTTCTATCAGTGGAAACACTTTACACTCTTCATGATTCAAATGCTGCCCCTGTTTCTCAATAAATTGATGCAGCTGTTCGATAAACTCTTCTAGCTGAATAGGCACATCCATCAACACCTGGTTAACACTATTACCGAGCTCTTCTGTCAATATTTTAAGCTCATCATGCTCTTTCATCTGCTGATGAATGATATTAGTTTTCTTAGGAAATCGATCTTCAATGTAGTGATAAATCAGGTTTTCTTTAGCGTGATGGTAGTTGTCGCCATAATCGCCCAAGTAGTCTACGACTTCTGCCATCAGTCCAAAATTGGGCTTTCTTCCCGCCTTCAGAGTTGCAAGCTTATTCTTAAGTATCGTTAGTAACGCGCTGATATTTATATGATCTTTATGCAAATCATTAAGTAGCTGAGTCATAGAAAGCCCCTCCGGAGGGAATTAGCGCTTAAATGGGGAGACTTCTAAATGCCCGCACAGGACATTGACACCTCATCTAGACGTGGAAAACACAATGACAGCAGAGAAGAATATAGTCGAAGTTAGAGGAAGGTATTTGACAAGAATCAACTGAACAATTTTTAGGCAGGTCTAAAAACGGGTACAGCGATGACTATTTACTGTCACGAACTCGACGCAGCGTCGCATCAATTTTGTCTTTGTCGACCTGGTTCCGAGGCAGACGTTTAACCATTTCGATACCGGCTTTAAAGTTATCTACGAAACGTTTGCAGTGTTTGCACAGGGCTAAATGCATACGGAATTTAAGGCGTTGCATAAATCCCATTTCACCATCGATATAGCTACTGGCCTGCTCGGTGATATGTTTGCACTTTAACATTCGCCGGTCTCCTGAAAATGCTCGATTTTACCGAACAGGCTAACTCTCGCCCTGTGCAATAAAACCCGTGCATTAGATGATGAAATGTCAAGAATGTTACAGATTTCATCAAAGCTGCTACCACCAAGATCCTTCAGTTCAAATACCGCCTGTTGCATAGCAGGCAGATGATTGAGGGTAAATTCGATACAGTCACCCATCTCATGATTGATAAGCAGTGACTCTGGCCCATCTTCCTGCCAGGAATTCGGTGGTTTTTGCCAATGGCCGTCATCGTGAAAACGACCAAATAGCGGGTTGTCTCCCCCCTCTTCAAATTGATCGAGGGAGATAGTTCGTGATTCTTTGCGCAAGCGTGTTTTGGCCTCGTTGGCCGTGATTCTAAGAATCCAGGTCTTTAGGCTGGAGCGACCCTCAAACTTGGGTAGCGCACGATAGATAGACACCCAGGCTTCCTGAACAACCTCATCTGCAATAGCCTCGCCGACGATACTGCGCGCCAATGCCAGCATAATGCCGTAGTAGGCCTCGACAAGTTTATTAAAGCTCGTCTCATCTTGCTCCAGCAGCTTGGGCAGAAGTTCAGATTCGATTGCCGCTATAGAATTTGCCATGTGGTTACAAATCCATCCATAAAACGCCAGAATTTACGAATTAAGCCGTGAATAGTGTATTCACGGGGACTGTAACCATAAGAAAAATATACACAACTTACAAGGCGTAAAAAAAACCAGGAATCTTTGAACTTTTATAAAAAACCTTTGGTCTATACTGAAACACAAGAGTTTTGTGAAAGGTCGGAAGCAGTTCCAACGGGACAATTACTCATCTCCCCCCTTCAATGAGTAATTGTTCAATTGGCTTCCGGCCATTTTTTTGTTTGTCATTCAGTAATCATTGCCTCAATAACCATTCACTCGCCAATCATAATTCAGATAACCATCAAGCTTAGTTGCTGAAATTCCGGTATTTTTCTGAATATACGGAACAACGCCTCCAGCCTGTTTGAAATCCCCCTCAAACCAGTCGAATATCTTTGAAATCCTTAGTCTATTGCCATCAACCTGGGCACCCTTAGCGTCGTTGGCAACAAATTGCTGGAGCTGATCGCTTAGTTGCATCTCTAGCCGTTCGGCAACAAAGGCCTCGGTGCGCAAGTCTGGGCAGCTTAGAGAAGCACAAACGATTGCAAAATGGATTCCTGGCTCATCAAGTTTCCGTAAAACGCCATGCTCAATATGATCAAGGCTGACTGGACTACCGCCCAACATACCGGCATCCCGTTTCCATACAGGGCTCAGCCAGCTTCCCACATCTTTGATGCTCTCCAAGGGCCAATGGTCTACCACTGTTTTGATCGCGAGAACATTGTAGGCGTTGATATAGAAAGCGATCTTTTCCTGGCGGGATTCTAAAGAGGCTAACGGATAAGATTCGAGCATAGCCAGCAGCTGCTGCCAACGAGGATCGCTTTTCAATGCCGAATAATTAACTTGGTTTAGGGTTACACCCTGTGCCTGTCCTGGAGATACATATTCATTCAACAGCTCATTGTAGGAGCGCCAATCCGGTTCCGCTGCCGCGGCCATCATTGGTGAAATAACTGCGGCAAACAACCCTACAGCCATCCATCGACTAAGTTTTCGGACCCATCGAATGATCACCGCCTTCATTTCACAGGCCCATCCGTTGAAGTTCCTGACTGCACATTAGTCTGGGGCATCTGACAGAAGCCCTGGGCTGGTACATCTAAAGCGCTGTTGAACTTGCTGGATAAATTCTGAAATGCGACTAATCCGGTCAACTCCACCACTTCATCATCGCCATAGAATTTTTTTAACTCTTCCACAATTGCTGGAGTGACTTCACGATCGCTGTAGGTCATCGCCTCGGTGTATTCGAGAACGGCGCGTTCAAGGCCATCGAATAGCTCACTTTGACGCCAGCTAGCCAGCTCCGCCACTTTAGCTTCAGACCCCGCCCGTTTAATCAGCGTGGCCGCGTTGATATCCACACAGAAAGCACAATGATTAATCTGGGAGACCCTAACGGTTATCAATGACCGAATAACCGGGTTGATGGGCGATCGTTTTCGATCCAGCACACCGTAGAGACCCGCCACAGCAGCAAATAAACTGGGCACCCGCGCCCACAACAATCCGGGCTTTAGCACCTTGCCATAACGACGCTTTTGGCTCCAAAAGAATGGTTTTAGCCATATAGGGTATTGGTTAAGAGGTTTATCTTTTACGTGCATCGTTATGCAATAACTTCCTGTCGGTAAAAATAATCGAATGGTTAGTTCAACTGAGCAACCAGTTCAGCTAAATCAGCTACTTCAAGATCAGGTTCGATACCCCAAGGGTCAAAAACCTGTTGCGCAGAACGACGAACCCAAACAGCTTGTAAGCCCTGATTCTTCGCCCCAATAACGTCAAAAGGGTTGCTGGAAACCAAACACACATCTCTCGGATTCTGGCCCATACTCTGACACAAGTAACCGTAGACCTTTGGATCCGGTTTGAAACTAGAAACCGCATCAACGCTGACCACCTGCTTTAACAATGGCAAGACTCGCGAATAGGTCAGTAAATCGGTGACCGCCTCTCGGCTGCCATTGCTAAACGCTACGGCTTCTATCAATTGATCTTGGAGCTGTTTGAGAGCAGGAATTACATCAGCGTAAGGGACGAGTTGCTGGTATCCAGCCATCGACTGATCCTGCTGTTCCTCGGTTAAAGAGACACCGACAACCGTTTGGGCATATTGCAATGCTTGACGGGTACAGACAGAAAAATCCTCATAAGCGCCCATCAAGCCACGACGAAAACTATATTCCAGCTGTTTATCACGCCATAACTGAGTCAAAGTTGGAGCAACATCTCCCACCAACTCGACTAAACGCTCGGACATCTGCAAAGGATTCACCAATGTCCCGTACACATCGAATGCAAAAACCTTCGGTTTCATAAGCTCGCCTGTGTCCATTTAAAGTTGCTAGAGTCAGGTCATATCAAAATGTTACATAACCACCATGTTTTACTTATATATCGGTGGCCCATCACAGGCAATGGCATTGGGATGAGAGTGACAGATAAAAAGCACCACCCGAAGGTGGTGCTTGAATATCATCGCTTACTGAGGAGAGATCAGTTTCGTTTAGCGAACCTTAAATTGAGACATTAAGCGGTTAATATCATCTGCCAATTGATGCAGCTCACTACTGGACTGTGCGACCTGCTGGGCAGCATCGGTGGTCTGGCCAAAAGCATCGTTAATGTTATTAACATTTTGATTAATCATATCCACCGTCGCACTTTGCTCTTCGGTTGCAGAGGCAATTTGGGTATTCATGTCAGCGACCCGAAGGATGTCTTCGGTAATAGATGTTAGCGTTTCACCGGCACGCTTGGATTGCTGAACACTAACCTCTGCCTGCTCACGGCCTGACTGGATGACAGTTACCGCACTGTTGGCTCCAGACTGTAGCTGTTCAATCATCGATTGAATCTCTTCTGTGGACTCCTGTGTCCGCTGAGCCAAGGTACGAACCTCATCTGCCACCACGGCAAAGCCGCGGCCCTGTTCCCCTGCACGGGCCGCTTCAATGGCTGCATTCAAGGCCAACAGATTGGTTTGATCCGCAATCGAACGAATAACGTCCAAGATGCCACCAATATTGTGCACATCGGTTTCAAGGGTTTGGATACTTTGGGTTGCCTGATCCACTGAAGAAGCTAGATCACTAATAGCTGAGACACTCTGTTCCACCACCTGCTGACCCGCTACTGCCTGTTCACGCACGGTATGGACCGAATGGGCCGCTTCTGCGGCATTGGAGGCTACTTCCTGCACGGTGGCGCTCATCTGATGAACAGCTGCCGCAACTTGATGGGTTTCTTCCTGATGCCTCGCTAGCACCTGATTAGTGCCATCTGTTACAGATGCCATCGCCTCCGCCGATCCCACCAGCTGATCACTGTAACTCTGTACCTGCAACATGGTCTGATGAACTTTCTCAACAAAGGCATTAAAGGCATTAGCCAATCGACCCAGTTCATCACTGGTTTCCACCGGCAATCGAACTGTCAGGTCGCCCTCGCCCTGGGAGATGTCCTCCATGGCTTCCGTAGTCTGTTGCAAAGGCCCCGAGATACTGCGACAAATTAGCCAGGACAAAATGCCCAAAACAATCAGAATAATTCCTAAAAAGATCAATCGTTCAACAAGGATCTTGTTGAACTCATCATCAACGTCGTTGATGTAAACACCACTACCCACCATCCAGCCCCAGGGCTGAAAACCTTTCAAATAAGATAATTTAGGGAGCTGTTCTGAGTCGTTTTTAGCGCCGGGGGCTGTCCAGTAGTAATCGACAAAACCTTCACCGTCTTTCTTGACGACATTAACAAATTCCATGTAGAGCTTTTTGCCACGCTTATCAACAATATTGCTGGCGTCTTTACCATCCAGAGCGGGTTTAATGGGATGCATCACCACTCGGGGATGCATATCGTTCATCCAAAAATACTGCTTACCATCATAACGAAGCTGACGGATCACGTCCTTAGCCCGGGTCTGGGCTTCTTCCAAGGTAAACTCACCATTTTTGGCCCGTTGATCTAGTCCTTTCATAACCGCATGAGCCGTACTGACAACACCAAGCAAGCGATCCTTCTTGGTTTCCAGTAGGTCTTCACGAATTTGAATGGTTTCCACTAGATAAACAGCGGCAAATATCACGATAGAAATGATTGATAATAGCCAGATACGTTTAGCGATAGATATTTTAGAGAGCATAGATAATCCTTAAGGAGGTTACTTACATCTAAGCTTTTCTAATCACCTACTACGTCAGCCACTCCAAGACAACAAGGTACTTCAAGAGATCCTTTCTATAGACGCTTCCAGGCGGCTAGAAATGAAACCTTCACAGTAGTTTCACTTTTTTATAGTAGCTCAATTTTTTAAAAAAATAATACTTAAGGACCATTTTAGTGCAGGTATTTTTATTTCGATAAGGTGCATTTGATATACATCAAACGAAGATATCGGCTCAGTCAGATAAGTCACTGTGGAATCAGGAATAATTACGGAGAAAAAAGTGACAATCGAATATTAAAATAAGCAAATATACGGAACACGATTAAGATTTTTCGAGAGAGAAAAGAGACTCAGTATTTAAATAGCAACAGCATTTGAATATTACCCTTCTCAATTCAACTAACCGGAAAAAAACTTATGCAATTGCTCGCGAGTCAATAACTCACTGGGTTCGCCACGCATCACTTTGAGAATTTCAGATTTAGCCATCTTTCTTGGCATCCCACCTTCAATCAAAATTCCAAGAAGGTGTTCAAAAAGATCGCGGCGTTTAACCGCCATGGGATTGTTGGAGCGCCTATCGTGGCAAACCGCGGTCAAGGCTTGTCCACAGTTACACTGGCGCACTATTTCGATATTAGTATCAGCGCCTTCCTGCCGCTTTAGACCACTGTCGTTATCAACTGGCTGGGTTAGCTCCACAAACCGTTCGATACTGTCATAAATGGTCCCACAGTTCGCACACTCCTTGGGGAATCCATGTTCAACAAGAGCCTTAAGACCCTCAAATACTTCATTTATTCTCTTTTCTGTTTCGGGCATTCATTGATCCTCATGTACGGCAATACCTATAGAGAAGCGAACCACTGCAGAGCGAGTCCACCGTAGATTGCTAACACAGTATCAACAAACATAGCCGAAAAAAGGGCGAATTACATCCTGCGGCCGAAGTTCGGCCACAGCATATTTATCTCAGTTGATTGAGATCAGACAGCGGATAATCCGCGTTCCAGATCCCGTTTCAGATCCTTGAGGCTTTCGAGCCCGACGGAGAGACGAATGAGGTTGTCTTTAATGCCCGCAGCCGCTCGCTCTTCCGGGCTGAGACGCCCATGAGTGGTGGTTCCTGGATGGGTTATAGTCGTTTTAACATCACCCAGATTTCCGGTGATAGAGATGACTCGAGTGGCATCAATAAAGCGCCAAGCGGCTTCTTTATCACCTTTCACCTCAAAGGACAGCACGGCACCAAACGCACTCTGCTGACGTTGGGCCAGCTCGTGTTGAGGATGACTTTCCAGGCCGGCGTAATACACCTTATCAATCACGGACTGTGCTGAAAGCCAACTAGCCAGTTCCATGGCACGTTCGCTTTGGGCGTTCATCCGCAATTCAAGTGTTTCCAAACCTTTGATAAAGACCCAGGCATTGAAGGGGCTAAGTGCAGCACCGCCAGTGCGGACAAATCCAAACACCTCTTCCAGCTCTTTATCAGGTCCAACAACAACGCCGCCAATGCAGCGGCCTTGGCCATCAAGGAATTTGGTCGCAGAATGGATGATAAAATCCGCACCCAATTCCAGTGGCCTTTGAAGCGCTGGTGTACAAAAACAGTTATCAACCGCCAACCAGCAGTCGTTGGCTTTGGCGATCCTAGCAATCGCAGCGACATCAGAAACTTCCGCCAAGGGGTTGGAGGGAGTTTCCAGGAAAAACAGCTTTGTCGTTGGCGTCACTGCCTGTTGCCAAGCGTCTAAATCACCTGGATCGACAAAAGTAGTACTGATACCCATCTTGCGGAAGTACTTATCAAACAGCGATACCGTAGAACCGAACACGCTGCAGGAACAGACGATATGATCCCCCTGCTCTAACAGGCTCACTCCCAATGCCATAATCGCAGCCATACCGGAAGACGTTGCAACGGCACGCTCACCGCCTTCTAGGGCTGCCATTCGTTGTTCAAAAATACGTACGGTCGGGTTGGTAAAACGGGAGTAGATGTTGCCATCTTCTTCGCCGCCAAACCGGGCAGCCGCTTGAGCTGCACTTTTAAACACAAAACTGGACGTTGGAAAGATCGCTTCCGAATGCTCACCTTCAGGCGTGCGATGGTGACCGCCACGAATCGCCACCGTGCTAAGTTCAGCACCGGTCAAATCTGAATCATATCCTGCACGATGCGGTACATCAGATGATTTCATAACGGCTTTTCCTAAAGGCGATTGTGCATATCGTTGGTTTCATTGCTAACAGCGGTTTCATCCTGCTGCTTCGCCGCGTCGTTGCGCTTGGCATCGATGGAATTAAGGTAGTTTTCATCCACGTCGCCGGTTACATATTGACCGTCGAATACCGAACAATCAAAAATATCAATGTTAGATTCACCACCCTGGGTGGATTTCACCAGATCTTCAATATCCTGATAGATAATCCAATCAGCACCGATCAGTTCACCCACCTCTTCATCGGTTCGATCATGAGCGATCAATTCTGAAGCAGAAGGCATATCGATACCGTAGACATTGGGAAAGCGAACAGCCGGAGCTGCCGAAGCAAAATAAACCTTCTTGGCACCCATCTCTCTGGCCAGTTTAACTATCTGGCGGGAAGTAGTGCCGCGAACAATAGAGTCATCCACCAGCAATACGTTTTTGCCCTTAAACTCCAACTCAATGGGGTTGAGTTTACGACGTACGGTTTTTTCCCGCAGTTGCTGGCCCGGCATGATAAAGGTACGGCCGATGTAGCGGTTTTTAACAAACCCCTCACGAAACTTAACACCTAAGGCATTCGCCATCTCCATCGCTGAAGTGCGACTGGTATCGGGAATAGGAATGACCACGTCGATATCGTGATCAGGATGATCCCGTAAAACCTTCTCTGCCAGCAACTCACCCTGCATCAACCGTGCCTTATACACCGAGATGCCATCCATAATGGAGTCAGGACGAGCCAGATAAACGTATTCGAACAAGCAAGGGTGTAAGGAGGTTTTCTCTGCACAGCAGCGAGTATGTACTTCACCTTCTTGGGTGATGTAGATAGCCTCCCCTGGCGCCAGGTCGCGAATCAGCGTGTAGCCACTGATGTCCAGAGCAACGCTCTCCGATGCGATCATGTACTCGGTGCCCTGCTCTGTCTCTTTTTTGCCATAAACCACAGGGCGAATACCGTGGGGATCTCGGAATGCCATGATGCCGTAACCGGTAATCATACCGATCACAGCGTAACCACCACGGCAGCGTTTGTGAACCTGAGTGATGGCGGTAAAGATATCGTCAGCCTGCGGCTTTAGTTTACCCAAGCGTTGAAGCTCATTGGCAAAAACGTTGAGCAACACCTCAGAATCGGAATTGGTATTAATATGACGCAGATCCGAACGGAAGATCTCCTTCGCCAGCGCCTTGGTATTGGTCAGATTGCCATTATGGGCAAGCGCAATACCGTAAGGAGAATTAACGTAGAATGGCTGAGCCTCGGCGGCACTGGAACTGCCCGCAGTTGGGTAACGTACATGGCCAATCCCCATATTCCCCTTCAGCTTACGCATATGGCGAGTACGGAACACCTCATTAACGAGACCATTATCCTTACGTAGGTGGAAGCGCCCCCCCTGACAGGTCACCATGCCCGCTGCATCTTGGCCGCGGTGTTGTAAAACTGTCAGGCCATCAAACAACGCCTGGTTAACATCGTCTTTGGCAACGATACCTACGATACCGCACATTAGATCTACCTCATCTAGGGTCTATTAAACCGACTGAACCGGTTCCGGCTTTGATATACAACTCAGCCAACAGCTAATAGAAATAATAATTACAGGGAAATTATAGTGCTGTTCCTCACTGACCGATATTGAGAATCAGGTCAGATGTTTCACTGGCAACATTTTGTGTCCATTCTTCCATCACTGCAAAGTGAGGAATCAGTGTCGATTGCTGCCACCAGCGATCTTGAATCACTGGCGTCATACCTAACAGGGCCACCAACACGACAACGATTAGTCCACCGCGGGCAATACCAAACACCATGCCCAAAACCCGGTCGGTGCCACTCAATCCGGTTGCCTCAATCAACATCCCAATCAATTTATTAATCAGGGCACCAGTAAACAACGTAGCTACAAAAAGAAGCACAAAGGCTGCAACCACCCGTGCTGAAGGCGTATCAATATAGCTGGCCAGGATAGTGCTGAGGTTATCAGTAAACAATCGGGCGACGATAAATGCAGCGACCCAAGTCACCAAGGACAGCGCCTCTTTAACAAAGCCTCGTTTTAGACTGATCAACGCAGATACAGCGATGACGGCGATAATGACCCAGTCGGCCCAGTTCATTGTTTACTCTCAAAGTCATTGAAGCCGTGCATTCTATCAGAGCGAGAGGCCAGCCCCAAGGGCTGAACCGTCTTCTATCAACTTCTGCAAACGGATTGTTTTTGCACCGAATTTCGATACCCGATTAACTGGTGGTAAATCGAAGAATCAGACCGTCGAGTTTAAACTCTTTCTTCAACTGCACCCGCAGTTTTTCGACCTCTGTACGCTGAATATCGGGACCGACAAAGACCTTGTTGAGTTCGCCTTTTCTCCGCAGGTAGGCTTTGTAACCCTTTGCGATCAATTTCTTTTTTAGCTGCCGGGCATTAGTACCGTCTTTAAAACTGGCGAGCTGAATGGTCCAGGCAACTGGAATACCCTGGGTATCAAGAACAGGTTTCTCTTTCTTAACGCTCAGCTTGGGTTTGGTAGCCAACTCCTTTAACTGCCTTTCTTTGACCGGAGCTTTATCAGTCTTTTGGTCGGCGATTTCGGGTGGCTGTTGGCGAGGCTCTGGTAGTGCCTCAGGTTCGTCAAAAGGTTGATTCTGGGGACTAAAAACCTGCATCTCTGGTGCCGGTTCAGCAGGAGGAATCGTGATCTCTACCTGACTCTGCCGTTCGCGATAGCCGCTGCCATCCAAAACCATCGGCAAAAAAATCACCGCTAGAGACAACAGCAATAGAAATCCTAACAGCCGTTGTTTTCGCTTTTGGCTCATTGCTCCTCATCTCCCAAATATGCCAGCGCATCTGCTACGGTATAAAATGACCCTGCAACCAAAATCCGGTCACCCTCATTACTATTTGCGAGCGCTTGCTCAAGTGCTTGCTTAACAGTGTCGGCAGGAATCAGCTTGTCAGATTCGATTTCCAGCGAGCTAAGCTGCTCACTCAGATAAGTTGCAGATTGTCCTCGCGCTACTTTGAGCGTCACCGGGTACCATTGGTTCACACAAGATTGCAAAGATACCAAAGTATTGGCGATATCTTTGTCTTCCAACATACCCAGCACACAGTGAACCGGCACATCAGATTGCTGTAAGCGATGACAGAGATGAGTCGCGGCATGGGGGTTGTGGGCTACATCCAGAATGATATCACGCTGTTTGTAGCGAAGTTGCTGACAACGCCCCGTTAGTCGAGCCTCTGAGACACCCTGACGAACTGCATGGTCACTGATCTCAAGCTCCAATAGCTGCAGCGCTTGAATTGCAGTTTGGGCGTTTTCGAAGGGTAATTGAGGTTGGCGAAGCTTATCGATTTGGATCGTCTCGCCATAATTGTTAAGACCTTGCCATTGCCATTCGTTCGGTTGTTCAGACGATGCAGAAAAATCAGATCCCCACCGCAACAGCTGAGCACCAATCGCTTTGGCGTGCCTCTCAACTGACATGGGCATATCCGCCTCACCAAAGATCGCCGGGCGGCCACCACGATAGATGCCGGCTTTTTCAAAGCCGATCTGTTCACGGTCGTTTCCTAACCAGCTTTCGTGATCAAGCGCTACGGTAGTAACGATACCAATATCCGCATCGACAATGTTGACCGCATCCAGTCGTCCACCCAATCCCACTTCCAGAAGCACTACGTCCAACGGTTGAGTTTCAAATATCTGCAGGGCAGCTAGAGTGCCGAACTCGAAATAGGTTAACGGGAGTTTAAGCTGCTCACGCTGCTGTTCAATTACCTCGAACGCGTTGCACAGAAGATCGTCTTCTACAGCCACACCGTTCAGGCAGACTCGCTCGTTATAGCGGAGAAAATGAGGGGAAGTAAAGCAGCCGACCCGATAGCCGTCAGCCATCAGAATCGACGCCATATAGGCGATGGTGGAACCTTTGCCGTTGGTACCGGCGACTGTAATCACCGGACAACTCAGCTGAGTCAAATTAAGGGCCTGAGCTACCTTCTGGGTGCGCTCAAGCCCTAGATCTATCTCGTCTGGATGGCATGCCTCAAGATAGGCAAGCCATTGGTCAAGACTCTTCGACGGCATCGTCGGTGCTGGCTTCAACTTCTACCTCTTCCACCAACGCGTCTTCATCACGAGTCGTGACCCGATTATGGGTCAACTTAGCAAGGATTGATGACAATCTGTCACGCATTTCGCCACGATGAATAATCATATCAACGGCACCGTGCTCCAGCAAAAACTCACTCCGCTGAAAACCTTCGGGTAACTTTTCACGTACCGTCTGCTCGATAACTCGAGGACCGGCAAAACCGATCAGCGCTTTGGGCTCAGCGACATTGAGATCGCCCAGCATAGCCAAACTGGCAGAAACACCACCAAACACAGGATCAGTCAGCACCGAAATATAGGGAATGCCCGCCTGTTTCATCTTCTCCAGGGCAGCACTGGTTTTAGCCATCTGCATCAGCGAGAAAAGTGCTTCCTGCATCCGTGCACCGCCACTGGCAGCAAAACAGACCAAAGGAACCCGTTGCTCTAAACAAACATTAACGGCACGGACAAAACGCTCACCTACCACAGCCCCCATGGAGCCGCCCATAAACTCAAACTCAAAAGCGACAGCAACGATAGGGAGACCGTTGACCTCACCTTTAAAGGCAACCAAAGCGTCTTTCTCATTAGTCTGCTTCTGCGCAGAACTAAGACGATCTTTGTATTTCTTGGAATCTTTAAACTTCAGGCGATCGACTGGCTCAACATCGGCACCAATCTCGATACGGTTGTCACCGTCAAGGAATAAGTCCAAACGATCACGGGCGCCCAAACGCATGTGGTGATCACATTTCGGGCACACATTTAGATTTTTCTGCAATTCTGGGCGATACAGTACCGCATCGCACTTAGGGCACTTCTTCCACAGACCTTCAGGAATATTGGTCTTCTTCTGTGAATCTGATCGAATCAAAGAAGGAACGATTTTATCTAGCCAGTTGCTCATAATTTCTCCAAGCCCAACCGCCAATCAAACTGATGGTTTAGCACCTGATTTTCAGGCATCCATCGCTTGTCGCATACCCTTGATGATGGCAGCAACCTGTTGCGGAATTTCTGCCGGGCTGTCAGCCAACTCAGCAATTTTATTAACCAAAACACTACCGACAATGACGCCATCAGCAACTCTGGACACTGCCGCTGCTGACTCGTTATCTCGAATACCAAAACCAACGCCTACCGGTAGATCTGTAATCTGCCGTATCGCTTTAACCCGCTCGTCGACGGCATCAACATCCAGCGCTGCCGATCCGGTCACGCCTTTAACCGATACGTAATAGACATAACCGCTACTGGACTCACAGATCTGCTTCATTCGCTGATCCGAGCTGGTTGGTGCAATCAAAAAGATAGCATCCATGTTGTGTTTTTTCAGTTCAGCGCAAAATTCCAGCCCCTCTTCTGGTGGCAGATCAACGGTCAGGACACCGTCAACACCGGCCTTCTGGGCCAATGTCATAAAGCGCTCATAGCCCAAGGCTTCAACTGGATTCAGGTAGCCCATCAACACCACCGGTGTCTGGTCATCCTGAGAACGGAATTCGCTGACCATATCCAGCACATCAACTAAACGAGTTCCGTATATTAGGGCTCGTTCACAGGCCAACTGAATAACCGGGCCATCGGCCATGGGATCAGAAAAAGGCACACCCAATTCGATAATATCAGCCCCGGATTTAACCAGTTCGTGCATCAGCGCCACAGTGACACCAGGCTGGGGGTCACCGGCTGTTATGTAAGGGATAAGAGCCTTGCGACCCTGATCCTTTAGCTGTTGCAAGCAATTCTGTATGCGACTCATAGCTTCCTCAAATTCTGTTATCGGCTTTATGGACGACTAAATGCCGATACCATCGATCTCTGCAACGGTGTGGATATCTTTATCACCACGTCCAGAAAGATTGACCACTATATTCTGATCCGGGCTCATGGTTGCAGCCAGTTTCATGGCGTAAGCGATCGCATGACTGGATTCCAGCGCCGGCATAATACCTTCAATACGAGTCAAAGTCCTGAAGGCATTCAGTGCCTCATCGTCGTTGATAGCAACATAATTGGCACGACCACAGTCTTTCAACCACGCATGCTCTGGGCCAACACCTGGATAATCAAGCCCAGCAGAAACAGAATGCGTGGCAGCTATCTGACCAGAATCATCTTCCATCAAATAGGTCCGATTACCATGCAAAACGCCAGGTCGACCATCGCACAGTGGTGCAGCGTGCTGTCCTGTTTCGATACCGTAACCACCAGCCTCAACGCCGTAAATCTCAACTTTTTCGTCTGCAATAAAAGGATAAAACAAGCCGATAGCGTTAGAACCACCACCCACACAGGCTACCAAGGCATCGGGCAGGCGCCCTGTCATCTCCTGACACTGCTCACGGGCTTCACGACCAATGATAGATTGGAAGTCTCTTACCAACTTGGGATAGGGGTGGGGTCCGGCCGCTGTACCAATGATATAGAAGGTGTTGTCTACATTGGTTACCCAGTCACGCATCGCTTCATTAAGGGCATCTTTAAGAGTCTTGGTACCGGAATCAACCGCTACCACCTCAGCACCCAGCAACTTCATTCGATAGACGTTCAAGGCTTGACGACGAATATCTTCAGAGCCCATGTACACGACGCACTCAAGACCCAAGCGAGCCGCTACCGTGGCAGAGGCAACGCCGTGCTGCCCAGCACCGGTTTCGGCGATAATACGGGGCTTACCCATATGCTTGGCCAACAACGCCTGCCCAATGGTGTTGTTCACCTTGTGGGCGCCAGTGTGGTTCAGGTCTTCACGTTTGAGATAGATCTGAGCACCGCCCACCTGTTTTGTAAGCCGCTCGGCATGATAGAGCGGCGATGGACGGCCAACATAATGAGCAAGATCGTAATCGAACTCACGCTGGAATTCGGGCGTTCGCCAGAGTTTTTCATAAAGCTCAGAAAGGTCCTGTAATGCGCTCATCAGCGTCTCGGAAGCAAAACAGCCTCCATAAGGACCGAAGTGTCCCCGTTCATCGGGAAGATCCATCAGTGCTTTATAATCAACTTTGGTCGGCACAACTCACCTCATTTATAAACTGTGTTACTAACTGACTATCCTTGATGCCCTTAGCTGCCTCAACACCGCCACTAACATCAACGCCAAAGGGTCTAACCTGACGGACTGCAGTAGCCACGTTTTGAGGGGTTAGTCCTCCGGCCAATATTACCGGTTTGCTAAGATCTTCAGGGATCAATTGCCAGTCAAATGTCTCACCGGTCCCACCTGGGACTCCGGGTCGATACGCGTCTAGCAGTAAAGCTTTGGCATCTTGATAACGCTCAGCCTGTTCTGAAATATTCAGACCGGGCTTAACTCTCAACGCCTTCATATAAGGGCGTGAGAATTGCTGGCAATAATCGGGTGGCTCATTACCATGGAACTGCAACAGATCCACACCCACACGATCAATAACCTGGTTAACGACCTGCTCTGCTGCATTCACAAACAGGGCAGTCACCGTGACAAATGCCGGTACGGCATGACAGATTGCTACTGCCTGTTCAATAGTCACTGCTCGAGGGCTGGGATCATAAAAAACCAGACCGATAGCATCTGCCCCTGCATCAACCACAGCAGTGGCATCTTCAGGGCGGGTAATTCCGCAGATTTTGACCCGGGTTCTCACGTTAGGCTACTGATCAGTGTCTTCAACTTATATGGCTACAGCATCTTATCGACCGGCAACCGAAGCCGGTTAGCTCACAAGCTACAGACACTGTAGAGAAAGAACGAGATCTTATCAGATGATGACCTAATTGGTCAGTCAAACTCCGCTAAAAAAAACGGTCCTAAGGGAGATTTCGGCAAATTATGGCTATCTGGATACCTGGCATCGACGAAATAGAGTCCAAATGGCGGAGCAGTGACACCACCCAAACGCCGATCCCGGGCATCCAGTACCTCTTTTGCCCACTCCGGCTCAGCTTCCCCTGCGCCTATTTTCATCAACACCCCGGCAATATTACGAATCATATGGTGCAAAAAAGCGTTGGCACGAACATCAATAACAATCAAATCACCAATTCGACGCACCCAAAGATGTCGCAACTCTCGCACCGGGCTTCTTGCCTGGCAGGCCACCGCTCGGTAGGAGCTAAAATCATGTGTACCGACCAAATAGTCGCCCGCCAGCTGCATTCTACTCTCATCCAAGGTCTTATGAGTCCAGGTCACCCCTTTGTTCAATACCCCAGGCTTCACCGGTGCGGTATGAATAAGATAGCGATAACGTCTTTCAAGGGCAGAAAAGCGCGCATGGAAATCCTGCCCTACTGACTTGGCCCACTTGATGCTGACATCATCAGGAAGTTTGGTATTGGTGCCCATCACCCAACCACGCTCTGGTCTTACGGCGTGGGTTTCAAAATGGATCACTTGATAACTGGCATGAACACCGGTGTCGGTGCGCCCAGCGCAGATAACTGTAACAGGCTCATTGGCGATTTTACTGAGCGCCGCCTCGACCGCAGCCTGGACACTAGCCACCCCCGCCTGCTGCCGCTGCCAACCATGGTAACGGCTGCCATCATACTCAACGGCCATCGCGTAACGAAAAAGAGGCGGTTGCTCCGCCTCTTTTTTTACCATTGAATTGTTTTCTACTGCATTCATTCAATCAAACTTAGCTGAGCTGACAGAACCCATTTATCTTCGGGAACCGCCAGCTTGTTCTGAGATTTAGGACAATCCGTCCAGCAGTTTCTGTGCTTCAGCAACCTGCTCTGGATTTCCATCTTTGACTACTTCTTCAAGAATATCCTTGGCGCCGTCGGTATCATCCATATCGATATAGGCGCGGGCCAGATCGATTTTGGTTCCCAGTTCGTCATCAGAATTCAGATAATTGAGCTCATCATCACCTTCCGAAACACTGGTTTCTTCCAACGCCAGATCGTTATTTTCTTCTTCAAGCATCAGATTGAGTTCAGATTCCAATTCCGAATCGTCGACCGTATCCAGTTCCAACTCAGTAGAATCAGCACTGGCTTCAGCGGACTGCTCTAAAGCATCATCCACTTCACTATCCAGCGCCACATCT
Source organism: Motiliproteus sp. (assembly GCA_026196225.1). Taxonomy (GTDB): domain Bacteria; phylum Pseudomonadota; class Gammaproteobacteria; order Pseudomonadales; family Balneatricaceae; genus Motiliproteus. The sequence goes on along the minus strand of JAPHRD010000010.1, from coordinate 51,896 downwards.
AGAGCAGACTCTGCTTCGAGAACATCCGGAGAGGCATCGGCATCTAGCTCAATATCAACTTCAGCCATCGCTTCTGAATCCACCGATGAACCGATATCAAGATCATCTTCCAGCCCGTCAGTGCTGCCGAGATCAAGGTTATCCAAATCACCAGCAACTGTCTCTGCATCCTCTACGGCAGCCACATCGTCGGCGCCTGCTACTGCATTCTGACCAACGTCAGTCACTTCTATATCATCAACATCCAAGTCCAGGCTGTCCAGATCCAGCGAGGTCATATCTACCTCATCAACATCTTCAGCACTGTCATGACTCTCCGCCTGGCTCAACAGCTCATCTAACGCCCCGTCATCTACCAGAGCATCGTCTTCTGCTTCGACTTCAGTCTCAACCTGATCAACGACAGATTCAGCAACAGATTCAACAACAGCCTCTTCTTCCAAAGCGCTCTCAAGTGAACTCTCTTCGTCAGATGGAGCCGATTCTTCATCAAGAATCATATCCAGCGCATCTAGCTCAACATCGTCGCTTTCATCTTCCGTTGCCTCGTCCACATCTGCAGCTGATTCATCAACATCCAGAGAATCTGCTACTACAAAGTCGAGATCATTTTCATCGTCTGGCAGACCTTCCTCCGCTTCAGGAGCCTCAGTGGCCTTGTCTTCGTTTTCAGACAGAATAAAGTCCAGCTCATCGGCTTCAGACTCAGCTTCCTCTAGCCCAGCCTCTTCAACTTCAGTTTCTCCCGCAGCAACCTCAGATCCCTCTTCAACATCAACTTCTGGCTGCACTTCATCTATATCGAGATCCAGATCCTCGTCACTCAAATCCAGATCATCTGCAATGTCATCATCGACGTCAGAATCGAGCTCTTTGGCTTCGCTGGCCAGGTCATACTCTTCATCGTCCAATAGCGACGCTGCAAATTCAGCCATCTCTGGATCTTCCTCGACCGGCTCATCGATCTTCAGGTCCATATCCAGATCGTCGCCCAACTGCTCATCAAGGTCGTCAGAAATTAACGCGTCGAATTCATCTTCGTCGTCTCCAGAAGCTAGATTGAAAGGATCATCTGGATCTTCATCCAGCTGAACATCTTGCAACTCTTGCTCTGGGATCTCTTCCGCAATAGCTTCTTCGGCAGTTTCTGCCACCTCAGGTACTGGCTCTGGCGTTACTTCAGGCTCACTCTTTTCACGCTCCTCCAGAACAGCCATGGCCTGCTCGACAGCGGCCTCATCGTCCTGACCTTGACCACGTTTACGAATGGCGTAAAGCAATCCCAGAAGCAGAGCCAAAATGGCCGCACCCGCACCGGCTAGCATGGCGGGAGTTTCCATTAAGGTATCGATAAAACTCTTACTAGGTTGAGGCTTTGGAGGCGCTGCAGCTTCTGCTTGAACAGCCTTTGCTTGAGCATCTACCAATTTATTTTGCAGATCAGTCATCTGCTGATCTTTCAGAGTTAACAAGCGCTGCACGGACTCCAGCTGGTCGGTCAGCTTCTCCATCCGGTCAAACAGTTCGGCGTTGTCACGCTCGACCTTATCTAACCCTTCCAGAGTCACCACCAACTGCTCTTCCAGTTCGCGGTTTTTTGATACCAACTCCTCAGAAACAGAGGGCACAGCCACCTCTGTCTGACTATCTACGCTAACCGCCTTATCTTCCATCTCTGGCGGTTGCTCATCTTTTTCCGGCTCCTTACTAACAATGCGCAGTTGCGATTGTTCTTCCGATTCCTGTTCAGACGACTGAGCGTCTTGTTGCTTGCTGGCGTCTAACTGCTCAGTCTTTTTTTTGGCAGACGCCTTACTCTTTGGGGAAGCTCCTTTCCAAGCCTGATTTTGCCGTTTGACCTCTTCCACAGAGGAAGAAAGAGACTGGGAATTAATCTGCTGCTTATTTGGGATATTAAGAACAACACCTGATCTCAGGCGATTGATATTGTTGTTAACAAATGCATCTGGATTCATTCGCTGAATCGCCAGCATCATCTGCTGAGGCGAGACACTACGATCAGGACGTGTCTTTAGGGCGATATCCCACAGAGTATCGCGAACATCAACGTAATATTGGCTGTTTTGATCCATCCGCGTACGAATGTTGCTGCCAGAAGTCTGCGGCATTGGCGCCCCCTCAGCCACAGACATACGCTTTTTTGTCGGCGAGGATGACACCTGGGGAGCCATCGGCACCGAACGCGGTGCTAGATCTTTCGCACTAAATACCGGTGGATCTAACAAAATTGTATATTCGCGAACCAATCGACCACTCGGCCAGTTCACTTCAACCAGAAAATTAAGAAACGGTTCTTTTACCGGATCAGAGGTTGTCAGACGTATTACACCGTTACCGTTTTTTATATCCAGCTGAAAATTTAGATCTGAAAGTATGAAGGTAGGTTTAACACCCGCCAGATAAAAATCATCAGCATCAGCCAAACCCGCTATTATTTGCGATTTTGCCAAATCTCGAATTTGCAGCAGATTAATTTCTGCGCTGAGAGGTTGATTCAAAGAGGAATGAACGGTGACTTCCCCAAGCCCAAGGGCCTGGACACTAGTCGCGTTCAAAGCCCCCAAAGCAGCCAAGGTGACCGCAGATTTGCGCAACATACTCTCATCCTTTTGATCACTCTTTCAGGCGTCCCCAAAAGAGGTTATAGCTATTTAAATAGGACTGATAGAAATCGATACTGTCTCACTTTATCAATCCATATGATTTTTAAACTTATCCGATGGCGGTATAAAGTATTATTTAATCATGGCTTTTAATCAATATCCGCTGATTACAAAGCACTTAATAGAAAGATATCGGTGTTTTTTTAACCAACCTCAAGTAAAAATCAAGTATCGTTGACCTGAAACAATAAAAAACGGCCGATAGAATTCTATCGGCCGTTTTTATCGGAACTGAATTGTTCGCTATTTACGGGAAGCTTATTGCGCTTCCTGCAAAATATTCAGCATGCGGCGCAGGGGCTCTGCAGCACCCCAAAGCAATTGATCACCTACTGAAAATGCATTCAAGTAAGTAGGCCCCATATTCAACTTGCGGATACGCCCAACGGGTACAGTCAGTGTTCCGGTAGTAACCGCTGGAGTCAGGTTCTGCATCGTCAGATCACGGTCGTTAGGAACGACCTTAACCCAATCGTTATGAGCAGCCAGCATTCCCTCGATCTCATCCACAGGAATATCCTGCTTCAACTTAATGGTGAACGCCTGGCTGTGGCAACGCATAGCACCGATACGTACGCAGGTGCCATCAACTGCAATCGGACTATCACTTAACCCCAAAATCTTGTTGGTTTCAGCCTGCGCCTTCCACTCTTCACGGCTCTGACCATTTTCCAGCTGAGTATCGATCCATGGGATTAAGCTACCAGCTAGAGGAACACCAAACTGAGTGGTATCCAGATCATTACTACGAATCATATTGGCAACGTCGCGATCGATATCCAGAATCGCAGATGCTGGATCGTCCAGCTTGTCAGCAACCGCAGCATTGATCTGGCCCATTTGACGAACCAGCTCACGCATGTGACGAGCACCGCCACCGGAAGCAGCCTGGTAAGTCATGGAAGACAGCCACTCAACCGCATCGGCTTTAAACAGACCACCCAACGCCATCAGCATCAAGCTAACGGTGCAATTACCGCCTACAAAGGTCTTGCCACCCTTGGCGATCGAATCACGAACGATGTCGCCGTTAACAGGATCCAGGACGATAACACTCTCATCCGCCATACGCAGCGAAGATGCAGCATCAACCCAGTATCCCTGCCAGCCGGATTCACGCAGAGGTCCGTAAACCTCTTTGGTGTAATCACCGCCCTGACAGGAGATAATAATGTCCATAGGTTTGAGCTCGGTAATATCACGAGCATCCTTGAGTGTTGGAATTTCTTTACCAATCGTCGGGCCAGCCTGACCTACTTGTGACGTGGTGAAAAATACGGGATCGATCCGGTCGAAGTCCCGTTCCTCAAGCATACGCTGCATCAGTACGGAACCAACCATACCTCTCCAGCCTACAAAACCTACACGCATTTTGGTGTCCTTCGAATAAATAATGTGAGTTAACCGCCGCACGACAGCGCGCGGGGCGGTTTATCATAACAGAAGCTGGTTAAAATCGCTCTATCCAGAACGACTTTTACGCAGCCGCAGCAACTACTTTAGGCTAACGCAGCGACGACCGCATCGCCCATCTCGGAGGTTGAGACCTTCTGCATCCCTTCTGAGTGGATATCAGCGGTGCGCAGACCTTGATCAAGCACCTTGCTGACGGCCGCTTCAATCTGATCAGCTGCTTCCAATTCTGCCAACGAGTAACGCAGCATCATCGCCAAAGAGAGGATGGTTGCCAGCGGGTTAGCGATACCCTGTCCGGCGATATCAGGAGCAGAACCGTGACAAGGCTCGTACATACCCTTACCGCTGGCATCCAGGGACGCAGAGGGCAGCATGCCGATAGAACCGGTCAGCATGGCAGCGGCGTCGGACAGAATGTCACCAAACATATTGCCGGTCACCATAACGTCAAACTGCTTCGGTGCACGAACCAGCTGCATTGCCGCGTTGTCCACGTACATGTGGCTCAGCTCAACCTCAGGGTAATCCTTAGCCACCTCTTCCATCACTTCACGCCACAGAATGGTCGCTTCAAGAACGTTGGCCTTGTCCACAGAGCAAACACGCTTGTCACGCTTCATGGCAGATTCAAACGCCACCTTACCGATACGACGGATCTCTGATTCAGAGTACACATAAGTGTTGTAACCCTGGCGCTCACCATTCTCCAACTCGCGAATTCCACGAGGCTGACCGAAGTAGATACCACCGGTCAGTTCACGAACGATAAGAATATCCAGACCCGCAACAATCTCTGGCTTTAGGCTAGAAGCTTCAGCCAGCTGCGGGTAAAGAATCGCCGGACGCAGGTTACCAAATAGCTCCAGCTTGGAGCGAATACCCAGCAAGCCCTTCTCAGGGCGGATAGCCGGATCGATCTGATCCCACTTAGGGCCACCCACAGCGCCCAATAAAATCGCGTCGCAATCGTTGGCCTTTGCCAAAGTATCCTCGGGCAGAGGCACGCCAGCCGCATCGATTGCCGCACCGCCCAGCAAACCGTCTACGGTATTAATATCCAGCGACAACTTAGACTTAACCGCATCCAACACCTTAACGGCTTCTGCGACGATCTCAGGGCCGATTCCGTCACCGGGTAAAACCAATACATTCTTAGTCATGTTCTTTCCTAACTTTCTAGATTCTGTGGCAATTATTTAAAGCTACTGAACAACCAGGGTGCCTCTTGGCTACGCTTGGCTTCATAAGCATTAATCGCGTCGGCATGCTGCAAGGTCAGACCGATATCGTCTAAGCCATTAAGCAGACAGTGCTTGCGGAACTCGTCAACCTCAAAACTGAAGGTCTTGCCACCTGGGGTTACGACCTGCTGCTTATGAAGATCGATTTGCAACTGATATCCCTCTGTTGCCTCAACCCCAGCAAACAACTCATCCACTTCGGTTTCACTCAACACGATAGGCAACAAACCGTTTTTGAAACAGTTATTGTAAAAGATCTCAGCATAACTAGGTGCAATCACTACACGAAAGCCAAAATCATCCAATGCCCAGGGTGCGTGCTCGCGACTGGAACCGCAGCCGAAGTTCTCCCGCGCCAACAAGATAGAGCATCCTTGGTAGCGGTCCTGATTAAGGACAAATTCGGTGTTCAACGGACGACCACTGCAATCCTGATCGGGCTGCCCTTCATCCAGGTAACGTAACTCATCAAACAGATTAGGACCGAAGCCTGAGCGCTTGATCGATTTCAAAAACTGTTTGGGAATAATCATATCAGTGTCGACATTGGCGCGATCCAATGGAGCGACGATGCCATTATGCTGTTCAAATTTTTGCATGGTGGTTCTCCTCGTTCCTATTTAACCGTTGTAACCGTTGAATTCTCGGACATCGACAAAATGACCAGCAATCGCTGCCGCTGCGGCCATCGCAGGGCTAACCAGATGGGTGCGACCGCCGAAGCCCTGACGGCCTTCAAAGTTACGGTTTGAGGTGGACGCACAGTGCTCACCCTGTCCCAATTTATCAGCATTCATCGCCAGACACATTGAACAACCCGGTTCACGCCACTCCAGGCCCGCTTCGATAAAGATCTTGTCCAAACCTTCTGCTTCAGCCTGGGTTTTCACCAAACCAGAGCCAGGAACAACCAACGCCTGCTTAAGCGTGCTGGCTACCGTATGGCCTTTGACCACAGCTGCTGCTTCGCGCAGGTCTTCAATGCGGGAATTGGTACAGGAACCGATAAACACCCGATCCAACTGGATAGACTCAATGGCCTGATTGGCTTCAAGCCCCATATACTCCAGCGCCCGCTCGATTCCCTGCTTCTTAGTGGGATCAGCTTCTTGGCTTGGATCAGGCACAGTGGCATCCACAGGTAGCACCATCTCTGGTGAGGTACCCCAGGTAACCTGTGGCTTGATTTCGCTTCCGTTCAAGATCACGGTAACGTCGAACTCGGCATCGTCATCACTGTGGAGATCACTCCAGGCAGCGACCGCCTTATCCCAGTCATCACCCTGTGGGGCAAAGGGACGTCCCTTCACATATTCGATAGTGTTGTCATCCACGGCCACCATGCCAGCACGAGCACCCGCTTCGATGGCCATATTACAGACCGTCATGCGTCCTTCGATAGAGAGACTACGGATCGCTTCGCCGCCAAACTCTACGGCGTAACCGGTACCACCAGCAGTGCCAATCTTACCGATAATCGCCAGCACCACATCCTTGGCAGTGACGCCCGGCTGCAACTGACCATCGACACGGACCAGCATGTTTTTCATCTTCTTAGCGATCAGGCACTGAGTGGCTAGCACATGCTCCACCTCAGACGTGCCGATACCATGAGCCAAAGCACCGAAAGCACCATGGGTTGAGGTATGGGAATCGCCGCAAACCACAGTCATGCCTGGCAAGGTCGCACCCTGCTCCGGCCCAACCACGTGAACGATACCCTGACGCAGATCTTTCATTTTGAATTCGGTAATACCAAACTCGTCACAGTTGTCATCCAGGGTCTTCACCTGAATCTTTGATACAGGGTCTTCAATACCCTCAACACCGATCTCACGTTCTTTGGCGGTGGTGGGTACGTTGTGGTCTGGGGTGGCAAGGTTGCCACTTAAACGCCAAGGCTGACGGCCGGCCAAACGCAACCCTTCAAAAGCTTGCGGTGAGGTCACCTCATGGAGCAGCTGCAGGTCGATATACAGCAAGGCACTGCCATCCTCCTGCTGTTTAACCAAGTGGGCATCCCACAGTTTGTCATAGAGTGTTTTACCGGCCATCGTTATCTCCAACCTATTTTCAGGCAGCGACTCTTTCAGCGTGTCGCAAAGGTCACCACCTCATTATCAGTTGGGCTATCCTACGTCTCCACCATTGATAAAACAAATTCATTTTTTTTATCTTTTGGATTCCAATTTGTTATGATTTAGAAATCTTTAATCACCGGTGGCAACTATGGACACCCACACCCTCACCGCCTTTGTCAGCGCAGCGGATTCAGGATCCTTCTCCCTAGCGGCGGAAAAGCTTTTTCTTACTCAGCCAGCCATCAGCAAACGCATCTCCAACTTAGAGCAGCAGATGGGTTGCCGACTGTTTGATCGTATCGGCCGAAAGGTTTTCTTAACCGACGCCGGACAGGCACTGTTGCCCAAAGCCAAACACATACTGCTGGAAATGGAGGACACCCGACGGATGCTGATGAACCTCAGCGGCAACATCGGCGGCCGCTTATCTCTTGCCGCCAGCCACCACGTCAGCCTTCACCGCCTGCCCGACGCCCTAAGAACCTTTTCGAACCAACACCCCGAAGTGGAGCTGGATCTGCAATTCACCGAATCAGAGGTAGCCTACGACAGCATTCTTCACGGTGATCGCGAACTGGCTATCATCACCCTGTCTCCCCACCCCCACCCTCAAATTGAAGCCAAGCCGATCTGGCAGGACCGAATGCGTTTTGTGGTGGCTAACGATCACCCTCTCGCCGCTCAGAAACAGGTCTCTTTTAAAGACCTCAACCGCTTCAACGCTATTCTCCCCGATGAAAAAACCTTCACTCGGGAGATCGCTGAACAGTATTTTGGCGAGCAAGGGTTATCACTGAATGTCATCATGTCTACCAATTATCTGGATACCATTCGCATGATGGTCAGCATTGGCCTAGGCTGGAGCCTGCTTCCACAGACGTTGATCGACGAATCACTGACCGAGCTTAATGTTTCCGCCCCCCCGATCACCCGCCCGCTGGGGCTGATATTCCACCGCGAACGCACCCTCTCCAATGCCGCACAGGTGTTCATTGAGTTATTAGGGCCTGATAATACTTAGCCGATTGGACGCGTTTTGCCTGCCATCTGGCTGAGCACGGAATAAGGAGAGACGTTTGGTTACTCCAAACGAACGACGAATAACACAGCGCAGCCAAATGACAGGCGTAACCCGAAGGGACAGGGCCATTTTCCCGCAATTCGGCGTTGCAGATAGCTTAAGTAGAACAACTACTAGACGCTCTCTGCGCCTTGACTTACGAAAAAATGGCCGCTGTCGCGTCAATCTCATAAGTATTAACAGGCCCTATGCTCTGATAACCTTGATCATTGAACAGGTTACGATAGACTTGCCTGTCGGTGGATAGGATCTGCGCCCAGCTTCCATACCACTACGTTTTCAGGCCAGGGGATCTAAGTGGACGAACAGCAACGCAAAGTGCTACAGGATTGGCTGGAAACCCAGAAGGTTTACTGGCAAAGCCTGCTCAATGGCGAAGACGGCACATCTGCAGACTGGCAAACCCTGATGGACAGCTGTCAGCGTCTGGCCGAGCAGCAACTCCCTCCCCACAACGTCGAACTTGCCGAAACCATGGCGCAGCAGGCGAAGGGCTTCTGTCGCTACGGAGAGCGCCTACTGCGAGCCCTGCAAAAAGAGGGGGATATCCCGGAGCTGGAAGAGGCCATCGCCGAATTCAGTCGTCATATCCAGGACCAAACCGGCTCAGCTTTAATTAAGCAATGGCAACTACCAGAACAACTCAACCATTTTCTCGCTAATCTAGGGATCAATATTCCCTCTCTGCCGGGATTCCCGTTTTTTCAGGAAGGGATTCGTGCCAGCCACAATCATTTCAAAGACAAGTTAACTGAAGCGGAACAAGGCATGCGGGATTTTCGCGATGCCATGAATGACTATCTGGAGATACAGAACGATATCAACCAGACCACCAGTCATCAGTTACTAACAGCGCTAAAAGCTGGCGAAGAACCCACTTCTCTGGAAGAGCTATATCGACTCTGGGTAGATCACTACGAGCACTGTTATCTGGAGCAATTGAAGACCAATAACTACCAGCAAACCTACGGTCGCTTGAGCAATGCCTCGCTCGCTCTGCAAAAACTAAATCACGAATATTGGGAGCAGGAATATCGTAATTTTGGTTTGGTTCCCTTAAAAGACTATGACCAGTTACTGGAACGACACCACAAGCTCCGCAAACAGTTTAAACAAGCCGACAAAACCATCGCCCGCATGGAACGAAAGATGGAGAACCTGTCGGATGGCTTTGAGCAACGTTTAGCTCAGATGGAAAAACAGCTGCAATCCACTCAATCAAAACTTAACGCCATGGAAGCGCAGAGCAATCAAGCAGATCCCAAGGGATCTAAATCTGTATGAGGCGCCTGAAACTCAAACCCGCAGAAATTGCCAAGGAGCTACTGGAGCTCAACGGCAAAATGCTGAAGAGCCTGGAAACGCTCAGCCATATTGAGCATGTGGATGTCGGCAGCACCCCCTCCGAGCAGGTGTACCAAGAAGACAAACTGGTTTTACGTTACTACCCTCCTCAAGGAGAACACATTCAGAAGCAACCATTGCTGATTGTCTACGCCTTGGTAAACCGACCCTATATTCTTGATCTGCAGCCCGACCGCTCGCTGATTCGATCGCTCACCGAGCAGGGAATTCCGGTTTACTTAATCGATTGGGGCTATCCGGATCGTGCCGATCGCTACCTGGATCTGGATGACTACATCAATGGCTATATCGACAACTGTGTGAACCAAGTACTGGACCACAGCGGTCAGTCTCAGCTGAATCTGATGGGAGTCTGTCAGGGGGGTACATTCAGTCTCTGCTATACCGCCATCAATCCCGAAAAAGTGCGCTCGCTCATTACCGTTGTAACACCGGTAGATTTTCATACCGCCGATAACGTACTGGCCCACTTGGCCAAAGGTATCGATGCAGAACTGATACTAAGTAGCTACGGCAATTTTCCTGGACAAATGCTGGCACAAGCCTATAACGCTTTGATGCCGGCCCGCTTAGGACTGCAAAAACAGCTAGGCCTGCCCATGCAGTTGGAATACCACACCAGCGCACTTAATTTTCTGCGTATGGAAAAGTGGATCAACGACAGCCCCGACCTGGCCGGCCAGGCATTTTTAGAATTTCTGGAAGCGTTTTTTATCGACAACCGGTTTATTAACGGAGCGCTGACCATTGGATCGGAGCCAGTCGATCTTGGCAACATCGAACAACCGGTACTAAACCTTTACGCCAGCAAAGATCATCTGGTTCCGCCCGCAGCTTCTCAAGCCTTACGGACACAAACCAATTCGAAGAACTATACCGAGCACGCATTTAACGGTGGTCATATCGGAATTTTTGTCGGACGTCAGTCCCATGAAAAACTTCCAACACTGGTTGCCGAGTGGCTAACCAAGCCGGTCTAGTAACAGACCGTTAGAAATTATCGCTGCGAATAACAGCAACCTTCTTCAATTTCTAATACCGAAAAACCCAGTCATGACTCATACCAACAGGTAGGAATCGCAACTGGGTTTCTATGTGCTCACCGTTAAAAACGGGGGCTTGACCTATTTCTTTGCGTCCTTAGAAGCGGGGGGCTCTTTAGACTGCTCACCCTCCTGCTCTTCAGGTTTCGTATCCGCAGCATCGGTCGGATTGAACATATTCCACATCGCCATATTTTGGCCGGCAATTTTGTTCATCATATTGAGCGGATTAGCCGCGTCGATCATCGATTCCATCTGCTCCCGAATTCGATCCTGCTGGGAAAGAAATGCACCGATACTCTGCTCCAGATACTGTCGCATCATGCCTTGCATGCTATCACCGTAAAAGCGGATCAATTGCTGCAGTACCTGGTTGGTGAGCATGCCCGTACTCTCGCCTTCCTGCTCGCTGATAATCTGCAGCAGAATGTTGCGGGTCAGGTCCTTTCCTGTCTTGGAGTCTTGTACTTGAAACTGCACGTTCTCCAATACCAGCTCTTTGACATCTTCCAAAGTGATGTAGCAACTCCGCGAAGTGTCATAAAGACGACGGTTGGTATATTTTCTTAAAATACGCAAAGCTTCGGTATCCTCTTTCGTACTCGTGATAGCGATTTTATCCACCACCTTATTTTTTATCGTTGTTGTCTGCTGATTTGTCAGCACCAGTGTATGAGTTCATCATCTGCAACATTAGTCGCTGAAACTGCTCAACCGAGGCCGCTCCGGGAACAAAAGGTTTTAGTAGCGTCATCGGCTCATATCCTTCCGCGCCTGCTTCCACTTGCTCACGCACGTGCTGCAGCAATTCATTCTGAAAGTCATGTACATCAGGAAGACCTAACATCTTCCGCATCTCTTCTGGGGTAAGGTCAAGATTAACTGTAATCTTCATCGATCAATTCCCTGGAAATGAAACACTACTCAAACGTTATAGCATTAATCTGATTCAATGATAAGGCTATTACGCAATCGCTTAATCAGTTCGCAACCACAACCACGCTATTACAAAGCCAATCAGACTAATAGCGCCCGCGAAGATAAATGTTGCACTGCCACCAGCTAGCCCCCAAATCCAGCCACTGCTATAGGCCCCTAAAGCGCCACCGACACCAAAACCAAAACTGCTATACAGTGCCTGTCCTTGTCCCTGAAGACCTGCTGGAAAAAATCGCTGCACTAAGGCGATTCCGGCCGCATGGAGGCAACCGAAGGTTACCGCATGCAGCAATTGTGCAAACAACACCACCGCTATCTGGTCCGCAAAAAAACCGATTAGAAACCATCTCAGAGCACAGACCAGCAATCCAAAAACAACCATCAATCGCAATCCGGTCCAGGCCAGCAGTCGATGCATAATGATGAAAAGTACAACCTCGGCCAACACCCCCAACGCCCACAGCAATCCAATATCAATTTTGTCGTAGCCGAAGTCACTCATGTAGATCGAGTAGAAGGTGTAATAAGGGCCGTGTCCAAACTGCACAATCAAGCTAACCAGAAAGAAGCAGATCACTTCAGGCCGTTTAACAACACGGATAAAGTCTCCCTTTTCTGCAGCCCGAATCTCACCGACAGGTTGCTTAACCACCAGCGTTGTCAGCCAGATCAGTAACATTAGCCCCCAGAGCACAGGGATCAACCAACGGATGCTGACCCAATCAAACAACGCCCCAAGCCCCACCACCGTGACAATAAAACCGATGGACCCCCACAATCGGATACGACTGTAGCGAGCGCGATGAGGGCCTAAAAACTGAAGAGTAAGAACCTCAAACTGCGGTAAGACGGCATTCCAGAAAAAGGTAAAAGCAAAGGTCAGCAACGCCAGCTGCCAAAACCCATGGGCCCAGAAAGCACCAGAGAAAACCACGAGGGTCAGCAAAGAGCCGGTCCGGATTATCCGTAATCGCTGACCGCTGTGGTCCGCCAGCCAGCCCCAAAGGTTGGGAGCGACAATGCGGGTCGCCATCAAGATGGCAACCAGTGAACCTATCTCACCGGCACTAAAACCCAGGTCTTCTAGATAGAGTCCCCAGAAGGGGACCAAAGCCCCCAACAGAGAAAAATAGCAGAGATAGAATGATGACAGACGCCAGTATGGTATGGCTGCGCCCGTCATCTAGATCAGCCCTGTTGCGGGGAAGCCGGGATCACCGGAACTCCGGATTTCACATCGGCGTTCTGACCACGCTGTCTCATCAGGTGATCGACCAGCACTAACGCCATCATCGCCTCAGCAATAGGTGTTGCACGAATGCCCACACAAGGGTCATGACGTCCTTTGGTCACCACCTCGATGGTGTTGCCGTTAGCATCGATACTCTCGCCCGGGATTCGCAGACTGGAGGTCGGCTTAAGGGCAATATGGGCAACGATATCCTGTCCGGTTGAAATGCCACCGAGAATGCCGCCAGCATGATTGGACAGAAATCCCTCTGGGGTCATCTCGTCGCGATGCTCGGTACCCTTCTGAGCGACCACGTCAAAGCCATCGCCAATCTCAACTCCTTTGACAGCATTGATGCTCATTAAACCGTGAGCCAGCTCCGCGTCCAGGCGATCGAAAATAGGTTCGCCGAAACCAACAGGCACACCCGTTGCCACCACAGTCAGTTTGGCTCCCACAGAATCACCGGACTTACGCAGCTCATCCATGTAGGTTTCCATCTCGCCAACTTTGTCGGGATCCGGGCAGAAGAAGGGATTGTTATTAACCTCCTCCCACACTACTTTTTCAGCACAGACCGGACCCAGCTGCGACAGATAGCCTTTAACCTCTATCCCTTTAGATAGCAGGAACTTTTTCGCCAATGCACCGGCCGCTACCCGCATTGCTGTCTCACGGGCAGATGAGCGACCGCCGCCTCGGTAGTCCCGTACGCCGTACTTTTGCAAATAGGTGTAGTCGGCATGTCCGGGGCGAAAACTGTCGGCGATATTAGAATAATCTTTGGATCGCTGATCGGTATTCTCGATAAGCAAACCGATGGGAGTTCCGGTGGTTTTGCCTTCGAACACACCCGATAGAATCTTCACTTCATCGGCCTCGCGGCGCTGAGTGGTATGTCTGGAAGTGCCCGGTTTGCGGCGATCCAGATCCTGCTGCAGATCGGCTTCACTGATCTCTAGCCCTGGAGGGCAACCATCGATGATGCAACCCAATGCCGGGCCATGACTCTCACCAAAGGTGGTCACTGTGAACAATTTGCCAAAGGTGTTTCCTGACATCTATCTACTCCGGTATCTAAACTCGCAATTGCTCTTAATCTAGCAAGCAATTTAGGTAAAAATTAGAATCGATCTTTATAGTGCTGAAGTTGCTGGGCGCTAAGCAAGAAAACGCCATTGCCCCCCATAGGCAGATCCACCCAGGTAAAAGGCACATCGGGGAATTGCTGCTGCAAAGCCACTTCAGAATTACCCACCTCGACTACCAGCACACCATCGTCGGTAAGGTAGTCAGACGCCTGTCGCAGTATCTGACGAGTGATATCTAAGCCGTCTACACCTGATGTCAAACCCAGGCGGGGTTCATGCTGAAATTCCGCCGGCATGGTATCGAAATCGCTCTGATCAACATAAGGCGGATTGCTGACAATGAGCTGATAACGCTGTTGCACATCCTTGAACAGATCCGACTTGATTGCCTGTACCCGTTCGTTCAATTGGTGACGCTCGATATTTCGACGGCAAACCGTCAGTGCATCCTCAGATATATCTACCAGATCTACTTCTGCCATATCAAAATAATGGGCACAAGCGATACCGATACAACCGCTACCGGTACAAAGATCAAGTACGCGATCGACGGAAACATCTCCCAACCAGGGTTGGAACCCCTCTTGAATCAGGCTGGCGATTGGTGAACGGGGTACCAGTACGCGGTTGTCTACATAAAAAGGCAGATCGCAAAACCAAGCTTCGCCGATAAGATAGGGGGCGGGAATTCTGTGCTCGATCCGCTGATTGAACAGTTCAAGGATTTGTTGCTTTTCAGAGGTTAGCAGGTTCGCAGACAACAACTGCGGACTGCTATCCCAAGGTAGATGCAAAACATGCATCACCAACTGAGCCGCCTCGTCCCACGCATTATCGGTACCGTGACCATAAAACACGCCGGCTTGATTCATCCGACTGGCACCCAGGCGAATAAAATCGACTACCGTGTGCAGCTCTCCGAGTGCGCTTTCTGTCTGGTCTTGTTCGCTCATCCAATGTTTCGCATCTGTCATTAAATCTTGAGTCAATTTAGCTTCAGCCGGCTATTGTTTTCGTATAAACCAACCGATCTTCGGCCACTTTTATTTCCTCTGTACTGGCAACAGCTGCCTGAGGGTATAAAATGGGGCCTTATAGTAATGAATCTAGCTACAAATCGCCATGGCAGACCCAACAACCGACGACGATATCGACTTTCAAGCAATGATGGGGGACGTAACCCCAATCAAGCATGATCGCGCTGACATTAAACGCCCCACTCGCAAACAGTCCGATGCAGATTACCGGCGGGCGGCGGCGATAACCAATGTCGAAAAATTTGACCAAGGGCTTTCGGACGAACTGCGAACCCTGGTTGATTCCGAGGAAGAGCTGATTTACGCCCAGCCAGGGATTCAACTGCGGATGATGCGCAAACTGAAAAAGGGGCAGATCCCTTGGCAGGAAGGCATCGACCTCCATGGCTATACTGTAGATCAAGCTCGAGAGGAGCTGGGGCGCTTTATCCGCCAAACCTCCCATCGTGGTTTGCGTAGCGTGATCGTAGTACATGGAAAAGCGCTGAACGAAGACGGCACACCGGCCATTCTCAAGTCCTATACCAACGACTGGCTGCAGCAGATGCATCAGGTTCTGGCGTTTGTTTCTGCCCTCCCCCAAGATGGCGGGACCGGGGCGCTCTATGTGCTACTGAAAAAACCGCAATCAAGCAGTCAATAATTTGCAACAGTAACGACGAAACCGCTTTATTTCTGCTATCGAATCGAGTAGTTTACGCGGTTTTTTCACGCTAATTGCCCTTTTAGGCAGTTGCCAACAGTTTAACGCCGAGTCAGTTTATGAAAGACGCCTTTGCCAAGATTATTGAAGACGTAGGGGAAGATCTACAACGGGAAGGCCTGCAAGACACGCCTGAGCGCGCGGCAAAAGCTTTCAAGTATCTGACTCGCGGATATACCCAATCCCTTGATGAAGTGGTCAACAACGCTCTGTTCGATTCTGACAACAGCGAAATGGTGCTGGTAAAAGATATTGAACTGTATTCCATGTGCGAGCACCACCTGCTGCCTTTTGTTGGCAAATGCCATGTTGCTTACATCCCATCCGGCAAAGTATTGGGCCTGTCAAAGATCGCCCGAATCGTCGACATGTATGCTCGTCGATTGCAGATCCAGGAAAACATGACCAAGCAGATCGCCGATAGCATCATGGAAGTCACTGGTGCGGCAGGAGTCGGGGTCATTATCGAAGCTCAACACATGTGTATGATGATGCGTGGCGTAGAAAAGCAGAACGGGGTGATGAAAACCTCGATGATGCTAGGCCTGTTCCGCAGCAACTCGAGCACCCGTGCCGAGTTCCTGTCGCTAGTTAACTAAGCATCAATTTGATTGGCAGCCTTCAGCGCACCAAGATGCGCTGATTGTGCTCGTAATGATCGAGCACATGTTTGGCGGTCTCGCGGCCGATGTCCACCATCTCCTGCGCCCGGTAGAATTCGAAGAATCGACAGGAGCTTTTCGGAATCTCTATCAACACATCTGGCGGATAGCCCGCAATTTTGTACTGGGTCAAATGACTTTGCATCACTTCTACCGATTGATAGATCATCTCTAACCGGCCGATTTGGTTTTTTCGTTTTTGATGTCGCTTCGATAGCGGCTCAGAGGCCCGATCTTGTTTTTCTTCTTTTCCATTTGCATTATCGCGACCGCCATTAGTCTTACCGATGGCCGTTTCAGCATTCCACTCATCCATAAAGCCAGCCTGATCGGTGTGAGAGGGTAATTCGGCCTCTTCCCCTCCCCGCGTTACCGGCGGTGCGCTGAGGTTTACGGCGATGATGATATCGGCATGATCGGATACGGTGGGAATAATGGGAACCGGGTTGAGCAAACCACCATCGACCAGAATACGATCTCCTTTAACAACCGGGGAAAATAGACTGGGAATGGCGATGGAAGCACGCATCGCCTCAAACAGATCGCCTTCCTGGAACCATACCTCTTTCTGATTGGTTAGATCGGTCGCGACAGCGGTATAGGAGAGCGGCAACTCCTCAATCTGGCAAGGACCAACCAGTTCTCGGATGATGGTAAAAACCTTATCCCCCTGGATCAATCCAAAAGCATCAAATGATAGATCTACCAACCTCAAAATATCGAAATAGCTGCGACTTGTTGCCCACTCTTTGTATGCATCCAATTTGCCTGCAGCAAATACGCCACCAACCAAAGCTCCCATTGAACAACCGGCAATCGAGATAATCTTATAATTGCGCTCCAATAGTTCTTCTATAACACCGATATGGGCATTACCCCGTGCGCCACCGCTCCCCAATACTAGCGATACTGTTTTCGTCATACTCCGAAAACCTCTTATTCCACAATCAGTTCAACACGACTATCAGAAACAGCATCATCATAAACTGGCGCCAGGGGACCAACACTAAACAGCTTCAATCGGTGCTCGTCGACACCTCGATCAACCAGTTCGGATTTTAAGCTTTTCAGCAAAACGTCCGCGTCATTTTGCAACCGTACCACGGGCCCTTCCTTTGCCAGATGGCCCACCAGCCAGACAGTGGACAATGGACGTTCACGCAGCAAGCCCTTAATTGCGGTGGCAGTATTTTCCAACAACGGTTCAGGCCATTCTCGGGCTGCAATCGCTAAACGCTGCCCTTCTAGTAAAAGACCCAACATCTGATCTGCACTTTGAAGATTGACTGCCGATTTTTCACGAATGACATCCAAGTGCATATAAACTCGTTTGTTGCCTCTACGGACGCTGTAAAGCACCAGAGTTACCGCTGAAGGTCCTTCCAATCGCACAACTCGGTAGTATTGCTCACGGTCTATACCGTATAGCTTGGCGATACCAAACTGACTATTGGCCCAAGCATTGCTGCTTCCACAAGACCGCCCCTCGCAGCTAAACAAGACCTCATGGGTAATTTCGTCCAGTTGATCCGTGAAAAATTTAAAGACTTCGTCGCTACGATGCCCCGATGGAATACGGTAGGTAATTCGTGTTAGCTGGCCACCGACAAATTCAAACTGCTCAGGCGAAAGAACACCGTTAACCTTTTTCATAGTGCCCAGCGCTAAACGATATTCCGGTGCCAGTAACTGCGAATAGTGGTCGATGTAAGAAAGCGGATAGCGTTTCAGCTCATTAATATCTTCCGATCCAGCCACATCATTTGCAGCCTGGATTTGAATACTCACTAGCGATAAAAATACCATCAGAACTGTAGAATGTGCTGATTGCAGACATTGACGAAAAATCATAGAAAGTTGCAACTCCATTTCCCCTTATACATATACAGCCTCAGACAGTTGATCTGAGTATATATTCCTAGCATAGATATTTCGCTATCATCGTGGTTCATTTTAAATGGACCCGTTCTATGGAAAGCATAGCCAATCAGCAGACCGAACGGCGTTTTAATATCGCCTTTATTTCCCTGTTTTTTATACTTTTTCTAGTTACACCTAGCTATTACCAAGATAATCCCGGGGGCGAAGGCCTTTTTCTACCGTTCAACAATGTGGTTTGGATAGCGGTTTGCTTCATAATCGGCTTAGGGCTACTTAAAGTCATTCATACAGGCAAGATACATTTGCCGGGAATGGCAAAATCTATGTTGTTTTTTCTGATTACCACTACCCTTCTTGGAATTATTACCAGCGTAGCGACCCCGGTAGATTGGCTTTTCCGCAGTCTAGCCATCTGGGGAGGAGTACTATTTTTCTTCGCGATAGCTCAATTTCGTTTAGAACGCCCATGGCAGGAAAATCTACTGATAATAGTTGCCGTATCAACAGGAATACAGTCAATCTATGGGCTGATTCAAATACTAGCCGAAAAATTACCAACCTGGTTACCGCAAACGCCAGGTGTCCCAATGGGAATTTTTCAACAAGCAAACCTGCTAGCCAGCTATACCGCCACAGGCTTGATACTTAGTTGCTTCCTGATCACCCTTCCTTCAATCCGACGAAGATCCTTTGCCACCGCACTATTAATATTAATAGTGATTGCCCTTACCACTTCCACCGTTATCACTACCGGATCACGGGGTGGTTTACTTGGCGCTTTAGCAGGATTACTTTTACTAACCGGATGCCGATATCAGCAAATATGGAACAACCGGAAATACTCTGTAGCAGCCTTACTAGTGATCCTATTGAGCACGGTAGGTAGCTTAAACATACCCTCCAAGACTGGCGGTCTCGCATTTAGTATCAGTAAATTCAACACCATGGTTGACAATGATACTAGTCCCAATTTGCAGGGACTTCCTCCTGCTGGAACAGCGCGATATGCAATATACGAATCCTCAATGGAATTGATTGCTGAAAAGCCAATTTGGGGATACGGAATTGGCCAATTCCAAAGAGTTTGGCATGAGAAAAAAATAGAATATATTCGACAAAACCCAAACGCTAACATCCTTCCCGTACGATTAAGCCACCCACACAACGAACTGTTTTATTGGGCCATAGAAGGGGGATTGGTAGCTCTATCCGGCATATTGACTATGATCGGTGCCTTTTTATGGTGTTGTTGGAAAATCGGTTGGCAAAGAGGCGGGGCATATCTGGCCGTTCTACTGCCCATTACTCTTCACTCACAGATTGAATTGCCATTTTATATATCGCACCTTCATTGGATTTTATTCATCGTGCTAGTCGGGGCAGTTGCCCAACATCAGATCAAACTGGTCTGCGTGAGAATTAGTAGCGCCTTCAAGGTTCTCGCTCTCACTATTTCTCTTGCTATTCCCGTCATTGGTTCCACATTTTTCACACACGGCCTTCTCTCTATTAATCGTATAGTTTTAATACAATTCAATAAAGTGAAGGACTTCAATCTACTGCAGCTTGCCAGTAACAACCTCTATTTTAGCCAACGAGCTACTCTTATTCAGATGCAAGTTCTCCTGCATTTGGGCCTCAAAGAAAGTAATTTTAAGCTACTGCAGAAATACGAGATTATTGCTAAGGAATACTTGGCAACCATACCCGACACGGCCATTTATTCAGGGCTAATTTCCGCCCTTCACAAGATGAAACGATACGATGAAAGCCACCACGTTTTAGCAAGGCTTATTTCAATGTACCCAACATCACCTGAAGTGGTTAAATTTCAGGGGCAAATTATGGCGTTGGATAAAAAGCTAGGAATATTCGATAAATACTGGAAAATCACACCCGATGGCTAAGCCAGAGTAGCTCGCCACAGCCCGCTGCACTGATTTCATATTCGACCGCAGCTATGGAACTGGTATCCATATGCTGCTGTCTTGGGTCGGCTCCAATAAACAAATTCAACGTACGGGTAAAAAGAGGATTGTGTCCGACAAGAAGCAGATCCTGCTGCTGGGATTGAAGCCATTCCAACAATTGTTGAGGGGATGCCTCAGGAACCAACTGGGAACATTCGACAATTTTGCAATCTAGTTCAAGCTGCTGCTTGGCGATCTGGGCACTCTCTTGCGCCCTTCGATATGGGCTGGCGAAAATTCCGTCTAGACCCTTAATGCGTTCCCGAACCTTATGCAGGCTATCGACCGTTTGCTGGCGACCGTTCTCGGTCAATGTCCTTTCAGCATCGTTGCTGGCGTAACCGGCTTCACCGTGGCGCAGAAAGTAAACTTTATGTGGCATATCAGCGAGCCGCTTCGGGTACGAGAAATTCAACGTCGTTACTTTGCTCGCTCATCATCAGTTTCTGGATCACCTCTTTAACCGGTCGCTGATTGAATACAACTTCATAAAGCCCATTCACCAGCGGCATGTAAACTTCCAACTCATCAGCTTTGGCTTTGACGTATTTAATGGTATTGACACCTTCAGCCACTTCACCCAGCTGCCCCACTGCCTCATCAAGGGTTTTGCCCTCACCCAAGGCATAGCCGACCCGATAGTTTCGGCTCAGCGGTGACATGCAGGTAACAATGAGATCACCAACACCAGCCAACCCCAAGAATGTCATCGGGTTGGCACCCAAGCGAACGGCAAACCGGCTCATCTCAGCTAAGCTTCGGGTCATCAGCATACTGCGGGTGTTTTCGCCCATCGACAGGGCTGTACACATTCCGGCTGCAATAGCGTATATATTTTTCAGAACCCCGGCCAATTCCACACCGTAAGTGTCTTGTCCAGCATAGACTCGAAAATAACGACAGTGGAAGGCCGATTGAACCAGATCGCGTAGTTCTTCGTTATCGCTGGCTACGACCGTTGCTGTTAACTGCCGAGTGGCTACTTCCTTAGCCAGATTGGGACCGCTGATCACGCCAACTGAGCACTGAGGTGCTTCTTCTTTAAGCACCTGGCTCATCAACTTGAAAGTTCCTGCTTCCACCCCTTTGGTGGTGCTGACCAAATTATGGTGGGATTGCAAACAGGGTTTTAACTGCTGAACCACCTGACGGAAGAACTTGCTGGGAATCGCCACCAAAACCAGATTACTCTGAGCAATGGCATCGGTAAAATCGGTCACCGGTATCAGTCCAGAATGAAGCTTACATCCTGGAAGATAACGAGTATTTTCTCGACTTTCGGCCATATCTTTAGCTTGGTCAGCATTGCGCATCCACTGAAAAACTTGATTGCCGTTTTCCGCTGCAATATTGGCCAAGGCGGTACCAAAACTACCACCGCCCATCACGGTAATGATCTGTTTCTGACTCATCGCAATCCCTGTCGGCAGCTCCTATTAGCGATTACAGATTGATTGGTGTATCGATTGCTAAGCCGGACGTTGCAGCAGTGCGTCTTCCGGGTGTATACATTCCAAACGCTGTCCGATTAGCTCTTCAATTTCAGGCAACATAAAGGAGTCGGTTTCACAAGCAAAGCTGTAAGAAACCCCTTCGGCACCCGCCCGTCCAGTTCGGCCGATACGGTGAACGTAGTCTTCGGCATCCTCAGGGAGATTGTAGTTGATGACGTGACTGACACCATCCACATGAATACCCCGACCAGCAACGTCAGTTGCCACTAGCACTTTAATGCGACCACTTCGGAACGCTTCCAGCGTCTTAACACGCTTTTGCTGACTCACTTCACCGGACAGGAACTCTGCCTCGATACCTGTGCGCTTCAGACGTTCGGTTAAACGACGAGTAATATCCCGCCGGTTGGCAAACACCATGACCCGTTCCAGATGCTGTTGGCGAACCACATTGTAGAGCAGATTAAACTTATCCTCTTCTCCCACCAGATAAACCTGTTGCTTGACCGTTTCGGCGGTCACACGCTCAGGCTCGATCTCAACCATGACAGGATCCAGGGTCCACATGCGGGCAAGATTGAGAATATCATCGGAGAAGGTTGCGCTGAACAATAGCGTCTGACGGTCACGTTTATGCGGCGTGTTGCGGATAATTTCGCGGACATCAGGAATAAAGCCCATGCTGAGCATGCGATCCGCTTCATCCAACACCAGCATTTCAACGTCGCTGAGGTTTACATCTCCTTTGCGATTAAAGTCCAGCAGACGACCAGGGGTTGCTACCAGCAAATCCACCACCGTCTCTCGCAACTGGCGGCGTTGTTTTTCATAGTCCATACCACCGACGACAGTCAGCACTTTCACATCAGAGTACTTGATCAAGCCCTCTGCATCTTTGGCGATCTGCATGACAAGTTCCCGAGTTGGAGCAACCACCAAGGCACGAGGTCGGCCTTTGCTTCGCCGCCCCTCTATAGGGTAGTCAACCATATCGGTAATCATGCTGATCAGGAAAGCCGCTGTCTTACCGGTACCTGTCTGTGCTTTACCGGTTAGGTCTTTGCCGTCCAAGGTGTGAACCAGGGTTTTAGCCTGAATAGGGGTGCAATATTGAAACCCCATTTCGGCAATGGAACGCATAATACAATCGGGTAGATCCAGATCGTGAAAACGGATCTTATCGTCCTGCTCCGGCACTTGAAATTGATCCAACGACCAGGGCTTAGCCTCATCGCTCGAGGTATTTGATCGATCTGTTTTCTTTTTAGCTGCCTGCTTGGGCTTATTGGCACTTTCAGTGCGCTTCTTGGGGCGACCAGATTGGGACTTAGATCCCTTTTTGTCCGCAGAGGCTGGAGTCGACTTAGCTTCAGCCTTATCGTTGCTGTCCGTTCGTTCTGTCTTCTTGAACCATTTTAACAATGCTTTTTACCATCTATATCTTTGATTTTTTTGTCTTGTCATTCGCTTGTGAATTGTAATCTATCTACTCTCAGGAGTCAGTGATTAACGTCTAAATGGCGGTAATGCGTTAAGCAGGGCCTGTCCGTATCGCCGTGTCAGCAAGCGATTGTCCAAAAGGGTGATCTGGCCACGATCGGTTTCAGAACGTATCAGACGCCCGCATGCCTGAATCAACTTGACCGATGCGTCAGGAACAGAGATATCCATAAACGGATCCCCTCCTCGTTTACGGACCCACTCATGAAGCGCCGACTCGACAGGATCCCCCGGTACCGAAAACGGAATTTTGGCGATAACAACGTGGGTCAACAGTTTTCCCGGCAAATCCACGCCTTCGGCAAAAGACGCTAAGCCAAACAGCACACTGCCCTTCCCTTCTTCGATCCGCTTATGGTGACGCCGTAAAACTTCCTGCTTAGAATACATACCCTGAGCCAATATCTTTAGATCTTCACAATCAGCCATTTTTTCCTGAACACTTAGCATCTGCCGCCATGACGTAAACAATACCAAAGCCGCATCCTCCGCACTCAACACCTTCTCCAATGTATCCGCAACAGCTTCGTCGTGTGCCTGGATATCAGACGGTGATGCCTGAATATTGGGAATATTCAGCTGCGCGGCGGTGGCATAATCGAAGGGGCTGGGTACCCTACTGAAGCGACTTCCCCTGGGTATACCGCTGCGCATAATCAAGCGGTCAAATTCACCCAGCGCGGTGAGTGTTGCCGATGTCACCACAGCCCCTGCGCAGCTATCCCACAAATGTTTATTTAACGTATCGGAAGCGACTATGGGGCTACTGGAAAGCTCAGTATCACTCCCCTCAGGACCGTCAAGCCATTTCAACCAACGGGCTTGAGGAACCGTTGTCTGAACGGAGGCCTGGGCATAATCCCGCCACAAGGCACAGCTAGCTTCGGCACGGCTCAATAAGCGGCCGATGACAGGGAACCAGTTTTCTGCAGATTCTTTGGGAATACCGATCAGAGGATCGTCGATGGCTTCTTTCAAGGTTTCAGCAGCACTGTCCAACTGACTCACCAAACGCCCATAAACGACCGCTAATTGGTTGGCTAAATCGGTAATTGCTTCTGGAACCACGCCATCGGTAAAGCGGAAATACTCGCTGTCCTGCTCTGCCGTAGCCGATCCTTGTAACTGTTCGACAATGGGATAAAGATTATCCTGAAGAGTTTTTATGGTCTCCAGCAGCTGTTCAACAGGTTGAAGATTGCGTGCCAACACTTCCGGGTTTTTCATCTCTTTCTGAACCCGTAGAAGAGTTTTAGCAAGCTGTTTTATCCAATTTTGTGTGGACTTTAATCGCAGGTTAAAACTGAAATGCTGCAGGGCCTTGTCAGAAAGATGATGTCCCTCGTCGAAAATATAAATGGTTTCTTCAGGCTCTGGTAAGATCGCTCCGCCGCCCAAAGCCAGGTCAGACAGCACCAAATCATGATTGGCAACGATGCAATCGGCCTGCTCCAGCCCCTGCCGGGAACGGAAAAAACTACAACCACTGAAATGGCTGCAGCGTCGATTGGTACACTGACGATGGTCGGTGGTGATGGTTTGCCAATGCTGCTGATCCAACTCGTCTGGCCAGTTGTCTCGATCCCCGTCCCAATCACCTTTAGCGTAAGCTTCGCCTAACTGTTGATAAAGCTGATGCTGTTGGTCATCCAAACGAAGATCCAGCTCATCTTCATACAATGCTTGGTTTGGATTCGTGTTTTGATGGTTGTTAAGCAAGTTATCAAGCTTACTCAAACACAGATAACGCCCCCTTCCTTTTACCAGATCAAAGCTAAAGGTCATTCCACTATGCTTGGCCAGATCCGGGAGGTCTTTATTAACGATCTGCTCCTGCAAGGCAACGGTGGCAGTAGATACCACCAGTTTTTTCCCAAGATAAGCAGCGACAGGCAAAGCCGCTAGTAGATAGGCGACTGTCTTGCCAGTACCGGTACCGGCTTCAACGACGCTAATCGCCTCGCCGCTCTTTTGCAGTAAGCCTTTGACAATCTCAGCAATCATTAGGCGCTGGCCATAACGAGCCCTAAAGCCCCGATTTTCGAGATATTCAGAGTAAGCAGATTGGATCTGCTGTTTAAGCTC
Source organism: Motiliproteus sp. (assembly GCA_026196225.1). GTDB lineage: Bacteria > Pseudomonadota > Gammaproteobacteria > Pseudomonadales > Balneatricaceae > Motiliproteus. The sequence goes on along the minus strand of JAPHRD010000010.1, from coordinate 26,432 downwards.
TTCTGGGATGCTCGCGGACACGATAAAGAGGATCTCTTCCTAAATACAAAACTTGTTTATCAGTGGAATCTAACAAATTGCCAAAAAAAAATTCGACAACTGTATAAAAACACATATACTGTATAAAAACACAGATCAGATGGAACCACCATGAATAATCTGACGAAACGCCAAACGGAAGTTCTCGACTGCATCCGGCACTATATAGAAACCACCGGCTATCCGCCAACCCGTGCCGACATCGCCCAGGAGTTAGGTTTCAGATCAGCAAACGCAGCTGAAGAGCACCTTAAAGCTCTGGCTCGAAAAGGCGCCATTGAGATCATCCCCGGCACCTCCAGAGGAATTGTACTTCCTGACCTTGGAGAGGAATCCTCCGGTATTCCGATTATTGGTCGTGTCGCTGCAGGTAGCCCGGTGCTAGCTCAAGAGCATATCGATGATCACTGTCAGATCCCCGCAGACTTCTTTTCCCCCAAAGCCGACTACTTTTTGGTAGTCCAAGGGCTCAGCATGATCGAAGCTGGTATCTTTGAAGGGGACTTGCTGGCGGTCCATCAGACCCAAGAAGCCAAAAACGGTGAGATCGTCGTTGCGCGTATCGAAGATGAAGTGACCGTTAAGCGATTTCAGAAAAAGGGCCACCAGGTTCAGCTGATCGCTGAAAACAAAGATTTCTCTCCCATTGAACTGGATTTACGCAATCAGGAACTCAGTATTGAAGGCCTGGCTGTCGGTGTCATCAGAAGAGGTAGCTAGTCATGCAAAGCCACATCTACGAAACCCTACAACGTCAAAACCGCTCTATTCCCTGGTATCCCGTTGCTGAGCAACCCAGTTCGGCTATGGCAGGTAAAATTACTGAGATTATCCTTCAGGATGAAGATGAGTATAACTTCCAGCTGCTAATGCCACTGCTGGCACAACTGAGTCAAGATAACCGCTGGTTTGCTTGGATTGCACCGCCGAAGAAGATGCCCAAATCCTGGCTGATCGAAGCGGGTATCGATATCAACAAGATTATGGTGCTGCAACCCCAGGGCGATCACAACGAACTGGAACTGGCGACTAAAGCCCTTTGCAGCGGCACTTGCCATGCAGTCATTAGCTGGCCAGGGCAGTTGGATGAAAGTCAGTTCGACCAGCTTAAAGATGCCGCCAAAAGCGGACAAAGCCATGCGATTCTAATTCGCCCACGTTAGTCTGGCCGAACAAGAATCTGGAAAGATTAAACAGTAACTCTTACTGCAAATTCTAAAGTTTCACCCTACTTTCCCCAAGGTGTGATTGGGCCGGTTAATGAATAACCGGCTCCTCTTTCTCTTCTTCCAGACGAATTTTGGCATCAACTATCAACTGAATGCCTGCAGCGATCATTGATTGTGCAACACCCATATGCTGATCCTTCAGGGCTTTCACCGTTTCTTCGGAAAATCGTACGGTCATTACTGGCTCTGCGCTGTTATCATCGGCCTTGCGCAATGCTACGCCACCGTCATCCAATTCAACAATTTCAAGTACTTCTGAAGACATCTAGCAACCTAATCTATGGTGTTATAAATTCTCTAAATAATCCTGACTTACCATTCCTGCATCGATTCCCGGTGACGTTCCACCAGTTCACGAAACTCATTCAGCCATTCTTCCAGTTGAGCAATTACCGCCCCTTCTTCCGTATGATCCGGATTAACCTGAACCACATGAATTTCAGAGAGACTGGCATGATGTGTGTTCTCAGCTTGCTCCCTTTCTTCTGCCTGCCAACAAGCCTGATAGGCTTTCAGCATATTCCCCAACCACTGGCCATCACCTCTTAACTTCACAAGTTCTTTGGCTTCCGGTGCTTCCAATCCTTTTTCAGACATCACCGTTTCTAACTGCTCCAAGGTATCGATAGCGGTAGCATCAAGACGATAGACCTCTGCAATCTCACGAGTAAAGGAGTGTTGGGCACACGCCAAGTGAAAAAGGATTGATTCGTTGTAGGACTCAATCAGAGAATGCTTACTCCAACCCGTGCTATCCATGGAGGATTTCAGTCGATCCAAATGAAGCTGGGCAAAATATAGCTTCTGATTAGTCCTGGAGATATAAACGCTAGACATAAAAATATAAAACCCGAAACTGTCCCTGAATTAAATCTGCTTCGACAACCTGAGACTCTGAGCTGCCGAAGCCTGGGCGCTATTTGGCTTTACTTCTGGACTTCGTGGCCTTCTTCTCTTCGACCACCCATTTACCATTCTTATAGAACGCCTTCCAACCTGTCGCTTTGCTATTCACTTCAGTCATCACGTACTGCTCTTTGGACTTACGACTGTAGCGAATAACCGAAGGATTTCCTTCGGAATCCTGTTGGGGCGCATCCAACAGGAAATGATACTTGGGGTCAATCTCTTCCCGGTGAGGGATAAGCTCTTTTACCAACGGTGGACGTGTCTCCCTGTTTTTAGGGAACTGGCTGGCCGCCAAGAACATACCAGCAGCACCATCACGAAGTACATAGTGGTCTTCAACTTTCAGACAACTCAACTCCGGCATGGGTACTGGATCCATTTTAGGAGGCGCGGCTTCTCCGCTACGCAAGAGTTTACGCGTGTTTTTGCAGGTATCGCTGGTACAGCCAAAGTACTTACCGAATCGCCCGGTCTTCAGCTGCATGTCCTGACCGCACTTATCACACTCGATCACAGGGCCATCATAACCCTTAATCTTGAACTGCCCTTGCTCTATCTCAAATCCAGGACACTCTGGATTATTACCACACACATGCAACTTACGCTGCTCGTCAATCAGATAACTGTCCATGGCTGTATCGCAGAGCTTACAACGATGTTTTTTACGCAATAATCGTGATTCCGCCTCATCGTCAGCGTCAACACTGATCACCTCATCTCCATGAACCAAGTTAACGGTGGACTTACACCGCTCTTTGGGAGGCAAGGCGTAGCCAGAACAACCGAGGAACACGCCAGTACTGGCGGTACGAATCATCATCGGCCGTCCACAGGTCGCACAGGGTATATCGGTTTCGGTTGGCGAGTTAGGACGCATACCGTCGTCGTTCTCGGCCTGATCCAACCGCATTGAGAAGTTGCTGTAGAACTCATCGAGGAGCTGCTTCCAGTCCTTTTTATCGTTAGCAACATCATCCAGCGATTCTTCCATCTTGGCGGTAAAACCATAGTCCATCAGATCGGAGAAACTCTCGGTCAAACGGTCAGTGACGATATCCCCCATCTTTTCGGCATAGAACCGACGGTTCTCCAACTTCACATAACCGCGATCCTGAATGGTCGAAATAATGGATGCATAAGTTGAAGGACGGCCAATACCCCGTTTCTCGAGCTCCTTAACCAGTGCCGCTTCAGAATAGCGCGGAGAAGGCTTGGTAAAATGCTGGCTGGGATCCAGTTTCTGCAGTTGCAGGCTGTCACCACAGGCCATGTCCGGCAGAATCACGTCTTCATCTTTCTTACTTTGCGAAGGCATTACCTTAAGGAAACCGTCAAAGCGTAGAATCCGTCCACGGGTCCGCAACTCAAACTCACCACAGCCCACCTGAATTCGGGTGCTGGTAAATTGCGCAGGAGGCATCTGGCAAGCGACGAAATTACGCCAGATCAACTCGTATAAACGCTGGGCATCCCGTTCCATATCCGTCAGGTTCGACGATTTCACCGTTACCACGGATGGGCGGATCGCTTCGTGAGCCTCTTGAGCACTGGCCTTGCTGCTATAGGAGTTAGGAGCGTCTGGTAGATACTCCTTTCCAAAGCTATCCAGGATATAATCCCGGCAGCTTGCTACCGCATCCTTGCTCAAATTAGTGGAATCTGTACGCATGTAGGTGATGTGTCCAGCTTCATATAGCCGCTGAGCTAACATCATGGTTTTCTTAACCCCAAACCCCAGTCGCGTACTGGCCGCCTGCTGTAAGGTTGAGGTAATAAAAGGCGCATTGGGACGGCTGCTTGTAGGCTTATCTTCTCGATTGGTGACCTGATACTGACCACTTTGCAACGTCGCCAAGGCCGCATCGGTTTGTTCTTTGTTGATCGGACGGAAATTCTTCCCGCCCTGTTTGGAAACGGCAAACTTTACGGTTTCCTTTTTCCCTGTTTCCAAATCAGCAAAAACTTCCCAGTACTCTTCTGGGATAAAGGCACGAATTTCACGTTCACGCTCAACGATCAGGCGAACCGCTACCGACTGAACCCTGCCAGCAGAGAGGCCTCGCGCCAACTTCGCCCACAGCAGTGGTGAAACCATGTAACCCACCACCCGATCAAGAAAACGTCGTGCTTGCTGGGCATTGACGTGATGTATATCCAACTCACCCGGCGTAGAGAACGCTTCGGTGATGGCATTCTTAGTAATTTCGTTGAATACTACACGTTTGTACCGCTGTTCATCGCCACCAATCGCTTCGCGCAGGTGCCAGGCGATCGCTTCCCCTTCTCTATCCAAATCCGTCGCGAGATAGATAGAGTCGGCGTTCTTGGCCAAGCGTTTTAGCTCATCAACAACTTTTTCTTTTCCGGGTAAAATTTCGTATTTGGCATCCCAATCTTTTTCAGGATCCACTCCCATACGGGCGACCAACTGAACCTTAGCCTTTTTCTTTTTCTGTACGATTTTCTGCTCAGGAGATAACTTACGTGTGGCCGCCGCGGCTTTAGCCCTAGCCTTAGTATCCACGGGCTTCTTCTTTCCACCACTGGTAGGCAGATCACGAATATGACCAACGCTGGACTTTACGACATAGTCAGACCCCAGATACTTGTTGATTGTCTTGGCTTTTGCCGGCGACTCGACTATGACTAACGATTTTCCCATATGAATAAAACTCGGTCAGGGCTAATTAGGAGATGAACGCACAGGAGCGACATATATAAGGCCTCACAAGCGAACGGTCAAGAAAAGCGCTACTAATTACAACAATTTTAAGCTCTATCAACATAGCCCAAGGCTGAGGAATTGATTAATATATTGGCTTAACAAGCCATTTATTTGATCGTTTTTTGATGAATCCAGATAACCAGATTGTCCTCATAGTGCTATTGATGGCGGTGCTTATTACCGCCTTAGCGATCAACTATTACTTCCACCGGCGCCAGGAAGCAGAAAATACCCGCCGCTTGAAAAGCCGACAGATAAAATCGCAGATAGAAAGGGTTCTCGATGTTCTCACTGTGTTGAAGCAAACCAGCTGCAACCCACAGCTCATCTCGACTTTGGCCGATCATTCAGTCGACCTAATCGCCGAATTGAAACGACTCAATCCTGCGTCAGATTTGGCTGAACAACTGCAGGGTAATACCGCCGTAGCAACTGATACTCCTCTCGTTATTCATAGTGACCATGGCATCAAACATGCTCAAGCCGACATTCGAAGTGGAACCCAAATTTTGGTGGATTTGAAAAAGAGCGGTCGACTAACGCCCCTGCAATTTAGTGAGTTCAATCAGGAATTAAATTGGATTCATTGCTTGGTGGAAGCTGATGCTCACATTGAGCACGGCAATAAATTGCTGGAAGGAAACAAAACCAGTGTTGCCATCTCCCATTATCGACAGGCGAAAACAGCGCTGACCAAACTGGGAGGTAAAGATGGTCGTAAAGAGCAAAAGCTGGAACAGATTAAGAAACTGATACTGGACGCAGATCCTATCCGTATCGACAAATCCGCTGACAACAAATCGAACAAAGATGAATCAGCCGCTGAAGAACCACAAAGGCAACCAAGCTCTTAGCCGATAAATCTATTCAGACTCCATCTCGCCCAGGTAACGAAATCTGGGTTGTTGGGTGCCGTCTACTTCGACTGTTTCGGTGAACATGCTCAAGGGGCGAACCCACAAGCTAAAATCTCCATAAAGAGTTCGGTAGACCACCAGTTGCTCTTCTGTCTCTGAATGCCTGGCAGTTCCAATCACTTCATATTCCGGCCCTTTGTAATGCTGGTATCGGCCGCTCTTCAATACTTCTTCACTTGCTTTCATCTAGATATTTTTCTCCAGCATCAATTGCAAAATCTGGTGAATCTTTTCCACTGATTCCTCTGTACCGTTTTCATACCAGAAGAGTGAAACGGCAATCGGAGTCGACTCCAGGGAGTACCCATCTGCCGGTAACATGGCAATAATCTCACCCACTTGCTGCAACTGCTCCTCTGAGAGTTGATACTCTCCCTTCGACCAACACCAACCATCAGGTAGACCCGTAGTAGCATGGCTTTCCAGCTTGAAAATTTGCCAGGGAATAGTAGTTTTTTTATCCTTCCGCATCGCATTGGTTCTGGGAAGACGGTAGGCAATGCAATCGCGCTCATCAGGTATGGATTCGCCGATTTCTCGAGGAAATAGCAACCTAACCATCTGTACCTGAATCCCTGTGCGCATCGCCTGCTGTCGCAACAAAGCCTGAACTTTCTGTTTAGGAGAAGGCATCATCCACATCATGGAGCCAACAACGGATAACAATAGAAGAATGATGATGACCCAATTCATTTTTTGACCTAGTATTCAGTGTGATAGCGCTCGATTTTATCCAAAGCGCTGAAAATGCCGTCTATGTTAAGCCAGATAGAATATAGAAATACAGAGGCAACGACCATGAGTTACCAACATATCCTGCTTGCTGTTGATCTCACCGAAGAGTCCATCCCTGTTGCCGCAAAAGCAGTGGCTTTGGCAAAACTGAATCAGGCCCAACTCAGCCTGATCCACGTCATCGAGCCATTGAGCTTCGCCTATGGTGGTGATGTTCCGATGGATCTATCTGCGATTCAGGAACAGTTAGATGATCACGCACAGCAACGGCTGAACGGATTTTGTGAAAAGCTGGATTACCAAGTAACAAAGCTCTACGTAGTATCAGGCCACACCGAGAGTGAAATTCACCGCATTGCTAAACAGGACGAAATCGACCTCATTGTGGTGGGAAGCCACGGTCGTCATGGTCTCGCTCTGCTGCTGGGTTCAACAGCCAATGGAGTGCTTCACGGCGCTGATTGTGACGTGCTGGCGGTACGAGTGCCTGACTAACTAGCGCTCCAGTGCTTTAGCCTGAAGTTCAGGCCAGTAGCGGTCGCCCTGGACAATATAGTCTTCTCGCTGCCAGCTCCAGCGAGCTTTCACCAATTGACTGTAATTAAAGTAGAGCTTGCCCTTGTGAACTGACCACTGCTGGGGATCACCAAACGCCAGATAGCCCTGAGATGCCGCATAAGCACAGTAGCCACCGTACTGAGGCAGGTACTTTTCGGGCTGTTTGATAAATAGACTTCTGTTCTCAGCGCTTTTAAAGCGCCACTCTTTTCCACCGTATTGTTCGGTAAAAGTCTCGCTCCCGCGGGCTGCCTCTGACTCATTGAAGTAAGCCACTAGGTCATAGCCATCTGCGCCTAAACCACTGTCATAGGGGTACCAGGCCCGATTTTCATCTGCGGCCAAGAGATTAAAACTCAACAGTAGAGTAGAAAGGATCAGCGTACGCAGGGCGGTCATGATTTGGCTCCAATAGGGACTATTCCCTCTCAGACACATAAAACTCCCAGTTGTTACGCTAACCCCTGAGCAATCCTATCAATTGCCTTCTTGCATCGCTTCGAGCTCCAGCCAGCGTTCCATAGCCGATTCCAACTCGGACTCTGATATCTGCAATGATTCCAACCGATCAGCTACGTGCTGATGATCCTTAGAATAGAAATCCGCCGCAGCCGTTTCTTCTTGTAGAGCAGCAACCTGTTGCTCCAGGCATTCGATCAAAACTGGCATCTGGTCCAACTCTCGCTGTAGTTTGTAACTAAGCTTTTTCGCCTTCGCGACTGGAGCTTCTGGAGCTTTGGCAGGGATTGGCTTGGCATCTGATGTACTCGGTGAGGAAGACAGTTGGCGCTGCATTGGCCGCAATTCATCCAGGCTTCCCCCCTGTCGAATCCAATCTTCATAGCCACCGACATATTCATCGATTCTCCCGCGCCCCTTGAACACCAGCGAGCTGGTTACAACATTGTCGAGAAATTCACGGTCGTGACTTACCAGCAACAGGGTACCCTCAAAATTGCAGAGGATATCTTCCAGCAACTCCAAGGTTTCCAGATCAAGATCGTTGGTGGGTTCATCCATGATCAATAAGTTGGCAGGCTTACTAAACAAGCGAGCCAGCAACAAACGATTGCGCTCCCCCCCTGATAGGGATTTCACCTTGGACCGTGTTCTAGCCGGGGTAAATAAGAAATCTCCCAAATAACTGATAAGGTGCCGTTGACGACCATTGATAGTGATCTGCTCGCGCCCTTCAGCCACATTATCAATAACGGTCTTTTCGGGATCTAATTGTTCTCGAAGCTGATCAAAGTAGGCTATTTCAAGATTGGTTCCCAGCTCTACCGTTCCCGAATCTGGCTGTAACTGGCCCAGCAATAATTTGAGTAAGGTGCTTTTTCCAACGCCGTTTGCACCGATCAAACCAATGCGATCACCGCGGATAATACGCAGACTAAAATTACTAACCAGAGGCCCATCACCATAGCTGTAACCGATGTTTTCCACTTCGGTTACCAACTTTCCGGAACGCCGCGCCTGATCCAAGCCAAAACTGGCTTTACCTTGCTGTTCTCGGCGTTCTGCGCGCTCTCTACGCATCGCCTTTAACGCCCGAACCCGTCCTTCATTACGGGTACGGCGAGCTTTGATACCTTGACGAATCCAGGTTTCCTCTTCAGCCAAGCGCTTATCAAACAAGGCATTCTGGCGCTCTTCGTCTGCTAACACCCGCTCGCGAAAAGCCAGAAAACCCTGATAATCACCTTCCCAAGACATCAACCTGCCACGGTCCAGCTCTACGATCCGATTGGCCAGTTTCTGCAGGAAGGCCCGATCGTGGGTAATGAGAACAACGGTGCCACGAAAATCCCGAATTTGTTGTTCGAGCCATTCAATGGTGGTGATATCCAGATGGTTAGTAGGCTCATCGAGCAACAGGATGTCAGGATCAGATACCATAGCCCTGGCCAGAGCCACCCGACGGCGCCAACCACCAGACAGCGCTTTCATCGCCTGGGCACCATCGAGTTGCAGACGAGTGAGAATTCGTTCTACCCGTTGGTCAAGGTGCCAACCATCCACCGCTTCGATTTGTTGCTGCAAGCGCTCCAGACGCTTCAAGCTTTCGGGATTGTCAGTATCGGCTGACAGTTGGTCATACTCCTTCAGCAACACCTGAACACCCGCTAATCCACTGGCGACAACATCATAAACACTGTTGTCATCTGCAGGGGGAAGCTCCTGTTCCAGGGTACTGATAACAAGTCCCGACTGGCGCCATACTTCGCCGCTGTCGGCTTTGATGGTACCAGCCAATAGTTTAAGCAGGGTGGACTTCCCCGCTCCATTGCGTCCGATTAGACCGATGCGCTCCGATTCATGAACCACCCAATCAGCCTTGTCCAACAAGGGGTGATCTCCGTATGCCAGAGAAACTTGATCCAAACGCAAAAGAGCCATAAAAGTTCACACCACTAAGATTGAAAGTGCGCTATTCTATCGTGAAATCTGTATCGATTCTTGGGGTATTCGTGTCATATCAGCACCATGGAATTTGCGAACAGGATGTTCGCTTTCGCAGCAACTGGGCTATCAGCCCTTTTTTATTCACCCTAATCCTATGTCTACTGTCGGCAATCGCTGTCGCAGAGACCGAAAAAACCGATGCTTCAGCAGAAAAACCGGTACAGTTACTCGACAACCTTCCCCCCTTGGATCCAGCCCATGAAAAACAGCTGACAAAACAGCGTTTGCTTTACACCCTGGCGCAAAAGGCCTTCAAGGCCAAACAGTCAGAGAAATTCGCTTCATTGAGCAATCGCCTGAAGGATTACCCCCTTTATCCCTATCTGGAATACCAACGTCTGACCAGCAACCTAAAGGCTCTAGATAGCAAAACCATGGTGGCTTTCGATAAGCAGTTTGCCGATAACCCGCTACCTCAACGACTCCGACAAAAATGGCTAAGCCACCTAGCCCGGTCAAAGCGTTGGAACAGTTTTCTAACCCACTTCCCGCAATCCAGCAATTCAACCGTTCTTAATTGCCAACGCCTGTGGGCGCTACATAAGACCGGCCGCACACAGCAAGCACTTTTTCAGGTTAAAGATCTGTGGATGGTGGGAAAGTCTCAACCCAAACAGTGCGATCAGATCTTCAACGCTTGGATAAAATCCTCTCAGTTTGATGAAAAATACGCCTGGCAGCGTTTTTGGCTGGCACTGGAAAGAGGCAAACGGTCGCTGGCACGGTATCTAATCCGCCACATCAAAACGCCAACGTTGAAAAAGAGCGCTCAGACAGCACTAAGTCTACACCGTCTACCTCAGCGATTAGCTAAAACACAGCTTTCCCCCAAACAGCCCGGCTACGACAAAACAGTCCATATCACGCTAAGGCGCTTGATTCGTAAAGATGCAGCCTCTGCAATGAAACAATGGCAGAAGCTATCACCGACCTTAACCTCTTCAAGAGACAGCCAGGCAAAGCTGAAACAACAACTGGGGCTCTATCTACTGCGCAGCTTTAATACCAACGCCGGACAGTGGCTGGATCTGCTGGACCGGAACTTTCAGGACCCCGAGTTGAATAGCTGGCGCCTCCGTTTCTATTTAAGCCAGCAGGACTGGCCCTCCATGCAACGGCTGTTTACCAAACTGTCTGCGGAAGAGCTGAAAAAGAATAGTTGGGGCTACTGGAAAGCACGCACACTGGCGCAGATGGGGGATAATAAAAGTGCCGATAAACTGTTTAACCAACTGGCCCAAAAGCGCAGTTTCTACGGATTTCTATCCGCCGACCGGCTTTCGTTGAACTATCAACTCAACGATAACAGTCAGGCCGTTGAAAAGCCCATGGTCGATCGTTTATCTACACTTTCGGCACTAAGCCGGGCACGGGAGCTCAGTTATCACGGACAACCGATAAACGCCCGCCGGGAGTGGTGGCGCGCTGGCCTTAATCTCAGCAAACCTGAACATCATGTGGCAGCGTTGATCGCTAATCGCTGGGGATTGCATAACCTGGCTATTCGATCCGCAATCAGCGGTGGCCAATGGGATAACCTCGAACTGCGTTTTCCAACCCCCTACGGCAATCATATTTCTGCCAATGCAAAACGCTTTTCCCTAGAGGAACCCTGGATCTATGCCGTTAGCCGCCAGGAAAGCGCATTTGCGGTCGATGTGCGCTCCCATGCTGGTGCCGTTGGTCTGATGCAACTGATGCCGGCCACAGCCAAACAGACAGCCCGTAAGATCAATGTTAAGTACCGTGGCAGCTTCCAGCTTAAGAAGCCGGAATACAATGTCCGTCTGGGCAGCGCCTACCTGTCGCAGATGCACAAGCGGTTTAACAACAACCGTATTTTTGCCACAGCCGCCTATAACGCAGGCCCTCATCGTGTTGATCTCTGGCTAAAACAGCGCGGCCAGCTCCCCCTGGATGCCTGGGTTGAAACAATCCCCTTCAACGAGACCCGTAATTACGTGCAGAATGTGCTGAGCTTTGCTGTGATCTATAGCGATCTAATGGGAAAACCGATGAAGTTTATGCGTAGCAATGAGCTAGCCCTGCTGAACCGCCCCTGATCCCCAACGTAAAAGCGCTATTCGAGAATTTCAACGGTATCGCCGACACTGATAGAACCTTGGTTCAGATGAACCAGGTTTTGACCGAACATCACTTTGTTGTCGAAACGACGGAACTGTGACAGGGTCGCCAGCGGCTCTTTGCCCTTCTGGCCAGTTATAGGATCGACCGTGGTCATAACACAACGTTCACAGGGCTTTGAAATCCTGAATTCAATATCACCTATCCGTATCCGCCGCCACTGATCTTCGGCAAAACCCTCACAGCCGCTGACCACCAAGTTGGGGCGAAAACGCTGCATGGTGATGGGTTGGTCCAATCGCCGGTTGAGCTCATCCAGGGATCCCTGAGTCGTCAACAACAACGGGAAACCGTCTGCAAAGCTGACTCGCTCTCCCTGCTGAGCATAATCCAGATCCACCTGGCGCAACGTCGAGGTCGGCATATAAACCAGCCGCACCGACTTGGAGAGGTATTTACTAAACCAGCTTGCCGCTTCTTCGCCAGCGTATTGAGCCAAACAGATATCGCTCCAAACCTGAACCGATCGGCAAGATTGCTGCGCTGAAGGAAAATCGACCTTTAGCGTCGACGGGGATATTTTGTCGTTTGAAAAGCAGATCCCTTTAGGCAGCAGCTCGGTCTTTATCAGTGCCAGCTGCGAGTATTTGCGTTGACTAACAAACACCCCTTCGTCATCAACCAGCATCCAACGGCGATCCTGCTGGACCCCGAAGCTGTCTAGTTGAGCCCGATTTACACTGATTCCGGCAACTGATTTTAAGGGATAGCTGTATAACTCACTAACAATCAAACCCACGGAAATTATCCGTTTCCGTAAAGCTGTCGGACCCGATCAAGCACCTTGGCTGCCAACTTGTCCGACTCAAACTTGGGTAGGAAATCGTTACAACCAACTTTTTGCACCATCGCCAGGTTGAAATTTCCTGACAACGAGGTGTGAAGCATAATATAAAGCCCATTCAGATGGTCGTTATTGCGTATCTCTGTGGTGAGACGATAGCCGTCCATTTCCGGCATCTCCGCATCAGTGATCACCATCATAAACTTCTCGGTAACATCAACGCCCTGCTCCACAAACGCGTTCAGCTGCTCCAGTGCGTCACTACCATTCACAGCTTCGTAAACGGTAATACCCAAGTGTTCAAGGGTTCTGCGAACCTGGTCACGGGCGGTCTGGGAATCGTCCACCACAAACACTTCTTTGCCGACAGCCAACGCATTTACATCCTCATCATTCATAACATCAGAGGAAATTTCCGTAGAAAAAGGCGTAATTTCAGCGAGTACTTTCTCGACATCGACGATCTCTACCAGGGTATTATCGTCAAGGCGGGTAATGGCTGTCAGATAATGGGCTCGACCTGCTGTCGCCGGTGGTGGCATCACATCAGCCCAATCGAGGTTAAGAATCCGCTCAACGTCGCTGACCAAAAAGCCCTGCACAGTACCATTATACTCAGATACCACCATGTGGGAATCTTCAGTAATCTCCGTGGGCGCCATGCCGATAGCGGCGCTAAGGTCTATTACCGGTACGGTCTGACCGCGCATATTGGTGACACCGCAGATGAATTGATTGGAATTGGGCAACGCGTTCAGCTGAGGTAATTTCAGGACTTCCTTGACCTTAAAAACATTGATGGCAAACAACTGCTGCCTACCCAGCCTGAAAAGAAGTAACTCAAACCGATTTTGACCAACCAGACGCGTTCTCTGGTCAACCGAATCAAGAATCCTGCTCATTACAATCTACACCTTATCCCAGGTTATTCCGACGATCGGATACAAAATACAGATACAACTGATAGCATAACTCGGTTTGATACGATTGCGTAATTTCAACAATGGATCTGGATCAATAATGACTGATAGTTTGACCCCTTTAGTGGATATCGCTGTAAATTTGACCGACAAGGCCTTCGTAAAAGACCTGGAAGCCGTACTTGAACGGGCTCAAGAGGTCCGCGTAGACCATATAGTTGTGACAGGCACCGACATTGAAGAAAGTGAATCAGCGCAGCGATTAACCGAACGACATGCGGCGCTGTACAGTACCGCTGGTGTTCACCCCCACTACGCTAAAGATGCTCCAGGGGATTATCTCAAGATCCTAAGAGATCTCATCAGCAATGAAAAAGTAAAAGCGGTGGGCGAAACAGGCCTCGACTTTAACCGTAATTTTTCGCCCCCGGACCAACAGGTAAAGGTGTTCGAGCAACATCTGGAACTAGCTTGCGAGACCTCGATGCCCATTTTCATGCACCAACGGGATGCTCACCCGCGATTTTTTGAGATGGTAAAACACTACCGCGACCATCTTAACAAAGGTGTTTTGCACTGCTTTACCGGTACCAAGGAAGAACTCTACGATTGCTTGGATCTGGACCTGCATATCGGCATTACCGGATGGGTAGTGGATGAACGGAGAGGACAACATTTGTTAGGGCTGCTGAAAGATATCCCCGACAATCGACTCATGCTGGAAACCGATGCTCCTTATCTGCTGCCCAGAACCCTAAAACCTAAACCTAAGTCCCGCCGTAATGAGCCGTTTTATTTGCGTCATATTTGTGAGCAGGTAGCGACACAACTACAGATTAGCCCCGCACATCTAGCGACAACCACAACAGCAACCGCCAAGGCGTTTTTCGAGTTTGATTAGGCTATAAAAACGGTTCTGAAAACAGGCCTTCAACCGCTAAAAAACGAAGGATTTTCAGGTGCTATTTGTCAATTCGGCGATGTGCAGCTGCGAAGACGCTACGCCTTACCCGAGCTGTTCTATAAAACTAATAAGCTGTGGCTGGTCGAAAGGCCAGCCGAGTTCAGCCTTGGTTTCAGGATCAGCTAAAACCGGTATCCGGATACCATATAGATCCACCAAGGCATCAGATTCACTGATCTCTACGCTATCGATATGGAATGATTGAGGATCGAGAGTGTGCTCAATCAGCTGCATTGCCATCTCACATAAGTGACAACCTTCGGTGGTGTAGAACAGTAAGTGTTTCATTTTAAAAAGACATTCTCGCAAAGCAGCATTATGGACTAAAGGATTACCTTTATTAACGAGGCATGGTATATAATGTGCGTCCAGTTTGACGTCTGATTTTTCTGTCGTCAAACAACGCATGCTAAATACACGATCAGTACAGAGACCAGTGTTTATGGATAATAAGGATACCAGCAACGTAACGCAGAACTTCCTCTCTGCGATGAATACCGAAGCTCATAAAGTTATGGAAATCTTCGGCGGAAAAGTCGGTGAAGAGTACCTGGACAACCTGAACAAAGCCTGGTCCCAACTGCTGGACCGGCCGCATGACCCTCAAGGTTGGGTTGATGCGATTACTGAATACCAAAAAACCCAGATGCAATTCTGGTCTGGTTTCCTGACCGGTTCCACTGGAGTAGCTTCCAAGCCAGCCCCTGGCGATCGTCGTTTCAGTTCGGATGAATGGAGCGAAAGCCCAGTCTTTAATTACATTAAAGAGTCCTACCTGATCGCATCTAACATGCTGAACAAGCTAGCCTCCAGCGCTAACCTGGACGAAAAAAGCCAGAAAAAACTGGAGTTCTACACCCAGCAGTACATCGATGCCATGTCTCCTTCCAACTTCGCGGCCACTAACCCCGAAGTGCTTCAACAAGCTGTTGAAACCAAAGGACAGAGCCTGATCGACGGTCTGCAAAATCTGGTCGGCGACCTGGACAAGGGCCGTATCAGCATGACCGACGAAGAAGCCTTTACCCTGGGCGAAAACATCGCCACCACTAAAGGCTCCGTGGTATTCCAGAACGAAATCATGCAGATTATTCAGTACAACCCCAGCACTGAAAAAGTTGCTGAGCGTCCACTGCTGATCGTTCCTCCCTGCATCAACAAGTTTTACATCCTTGACCTGCAGCCTCACAACTCTTTTGTGAAGCACGCAGTTGATCAAGGCAACACTGTATTCCTGGTGTCCTGGGTTAACGCTACTCCTGAGCAGTCCAAACTGTCTTGGGATGACTACGTTGAGCAAGGCGTATTTGAGGCACTGAACGTTGCTAAAGAGATCTCTGGCTGCGACCGTGTTAACGCCGTCGCCTGGTGTGTTGGCGGTACTATCCTGGCAAGTGCCATGGCTGTACTGGCGGCCCGTAAGGACAACACTGTAGCGTCCGCTACTTTCCTGACCACATTGCTGGACTTCGAAGAGCCTGGTGATCTGGGTATCTTCATCGACGAAGAGCAGGTAAGCAAGCTGATCAGCCAAGTGCAGTCCGAAGGCATTTTGAGCGGCAAGAGCCTCTCCACCACCTTCAACATGCTGCGTTCCAACGACCTGATTTGGTCTTATGTAGTGAACAACTACCTGAAAGGCCAGGCACCAGCGCCGTTTGATATCCTTTACTGGAACAGCGATCCAACCAACCTGCCAGCAGATATGTACTGCTACTACATCAGCAACATGTACGTAGAAAACAATCTGAAGGAAGCTGGAAAACTGACCATCTGCGGTGAGCCTGTTGACCTCAGCAAGATCAAAACTCCTTGCTACTTCCTGTCTTGCATCGAAGATCACATTGCTCCTTGGGAAAGCACCTTCGCTGCTACTGATATCTTCCCTAACGTTGAGTTCGTACTGGGCGCCAGCGGCCACATCGCCGGCGTAATCAACCCAGCCTCCAAGAACCGTCGTAACTACTGGATCAACGGTGAAGATGGCAAGGGCACCCAGAACTGGCTGGAAACCTCCGAGAAAGTTGAAGGCAGCTGGTGGAACCATTGGACTCCTTGGCTGAAGAAGCGTGCCGGTAAGCAGGTAGACGCTCCTAAGCAGGTAGGCTCCAAGAAAAACACAGCCTTGGAAGCAGCCCCTGGTAGCTTCGTAAAAGAGCGTATCGTATAAAATCATCTAACCGGTGATTGCAAAAAGGGTCTCTTCTGAGGCCCTTTTTTTATGCCCACAACAAGCGCTTCAGACTAGCTACATCTCAACCTATCCACTAGACTGGATCACCGTCTAAAGCCAATGAATACGCCGTTGTGAATAACTTAAAACCGATCGATTGGAAAAACATCTACGCCGCTATCTGGCGACCTAAACTGCAGTACCTTAAGCCAGTGAAGGCTTTAGACAAGGTACAGCTTGAGCAGCTGTTAGAGATCGAACGGCAAAAATCTCTGTTGTGCCGAAATACCGAGCGCTTTATCGAAGGCCTTCCTGCCAACAATGCCTTGCTATGGGGGGCTCGTGGCACCGGAAAATCCTCGCTGATAAAAGCCCTGCTCAACCACTACGCACTGCAGGGGCTGCGCATCGTTCAGATCGATAAGGACGATCTCCACTGGCTACCGGAGATCATTGATGAACTGCGGGAATTGCCACAGCGTTTTATCGTTTTTGTAGACGATCTCTCTTTCGAAGCGGGCGATGCCAGCTACAAAGCGTTAAAAAGCGCTCTCGAGGGATCTATCGAGCAACCGCCGGAAAACGTTCTCTTCTACGCCACCTCCAACCGTCGTCACCTGTTGCCGGAAACCATGCAGGAAAATCTCAATGGCGGACTGATTAACGGTGAATTGCACTACGCTGACGCCACCGAAGAGAAGATCTCTCTATCCGATCGTTTTGGGCTTTGGCTCTCCTTCTATGCCATCAGTCAGGCAGAATACCTAAATATCGTCGACAGTTATTTTCCTGACATCGACGACCGCCCACAGCTCCATGCCGAGGCCAAACGTTTTGCAATGAGCAAAGCCTCTCGCAACGGTCGAACGGCCAAACAGTTCTACAACCACTACAGCCAGCAAAAATAGAACTGTATTTATCACCTGAAAGGGCCAAGTTTAACACCGGCTCTGAGATCACATATGCCCTTGAACACCCCTAACCTAACCAATCAACGATTCAGCGTTGAAATTGCCGCCATTCTGAAACTGGGAACTCCTATTATCATCACCCAGGTATCTCAGGCGGCCATGGGGTTCACCGATACCTTGATGGCAGGCCGATACGGCGATACCGATCTCGCTGCCATCGCCATTGGCGGTAGCTTGTGGATGCCTGTGCTGTTGGCGATGACCGGCATACTGCTGGCTACCACACCGATGGTGGCACAAGCCTATGGCTCAGGAGATAACAGTCGTATCCGCACCACCATCCAACAGGGATTGTGGCTAGCGCTGCTATTAGGGTTGGTAGCCGCCGGTCTGCTTTGGTTATCACCACCCATTTTTCAGAGGATGGAGGTGGAACCTTCCGTCGCTGCCATCAGCACGGGATACCTGGAGGCGCTATCCTGGGGTTTTCCTGCTGCCGCTGCCTATCAAGTACTACGAAGCACTAACGAAGCATTGCATCAAACCAAACCGATTATGCTCATCAGCCTGCTGGCTTTAGGGTGCAATATTCCACTCAACTATGTACTGATCTATGGCGAAGCAGGCTTCCCTGAACTGGGAGGTGTCGGCTGTGGTTGGGCCACCGCGCTGGTGATGTGGATGCAGCTACTGGTGCTTTGGCTTTATAGCCGTTACAGCCAAAGCTTCAACAACATTCAATTCTGGAAAGACTGGCAGTCGCCCAGAAAAGATCAGCAGCTGGAACTGCTTTGGTTAGGGGTCCCCATCGGTGTCTCGATCTTTATCGAAGTCAGCATGTTTGCCTTTATTGCCCTGTTCCTGGCTCCGCTGGGGGCGGAAACAGTAGCGGGTCATCAGATCACCATCTCCTTCACCACTCTGGTATTTATGATCCCATTGAGTCTTTCCATGGCGCTGACCATTCGCTGTGGTTATGCCATCGGCCTGGGACAACCGGATTATGCCCGCTTTATCTGCAAAGCGGGCCTACTGCTAGCAGCATCAATTGCCACCTTAACATCCACCGGCATCTACCTGTTTTCTGAACAAATAGCCTCCATATATACCAACAATGAAACCATTCAGCAGTACGCTATTACACTGCTTGTGCTGGCTTGTATATTCCAATTCTCCGATGCTATACAGGTCAATTGCGCCGGCGCATTACGAGGCTACAAAGATACTCGTGTGCCTTTGATTGCGGTATTTATTGCCTATTGGCTGATCGGTCTACCCTTGGGTTACAGCCTTAGCCTTACCGGCATATGGGGAGAACCCTGGGGGGCTAGGGGTTTTTGGACTGGTCTGATTGCTGGACTGAGTATTGCTGCAGTGTTACTGGGCTGGCGTCTATACCGAGTCAGTTCACAGACTGGGTTAACACTACCGCAAAGATCTTAGAGGCAGCAGCTATACTTGGTACATTCAGGGACTGTTTCCATGCGCTGCACTCGCCTCCTACTATTTATTTTCGTTTTTGTAGTACTGACCGGTTGTGATCAACACTCTCCAGAATCAATGCTGGAAGACTATGTGGATCGGGTCGGCAACACTCTGGATCTGGACGCCCAATCGGGCAAGCCCTACGAGCACTTGCAAGCTTTCCCGGACCGACGAGACCGCCGTTTAACAACCACCGAACTTCGTACAGGATTGCTGGAAACGCTTTCCCTTGCTGACTGCCAACTGTTACCACTCATTGCAGAACGTAATAGTTCTCTGGGCAAGGTGATGAAGCCTTCCACCCAACTCAGCTATGAACTGCGCTTTTTTTCTCAACTGGAAAGCTGTTACCGTCGCTACCGCAGTAACCCTGACACCGACGAAGAATTTATGCGGCTCTTAAACGAAATTTATAAGGTTAAAGCAGCCAACCTTGAAGCAGTTATCTGGAACGGGACCTTCACCAGCGAGGCCATGGAGCAAAACTTTTCCCTGTCGAAAGATCCCGTCCCTCTCACCGGAAATCCCGGCTATGGCAACGCCCTGAGAGCGCTACAGTTCTTTCATCAGATTGCGGATAACCTTCAGCGCTTTCGGTCAGGACAAAGTTTTCGCTTACCACCTGACCTGAAACAGCTGGAAAAACATTATTTCGCACTTCACAATTCTGAATACGGCGGACAGCTTATCCTTTCTTTAGCCCTGATCACCCACCATCTGGATCAGGTGACCGAGCTGTTAAATCGTAAACTTCAAAAAAGACCGCTGTGCTTTAAAAGCCAGCCCACCAATACCGCAAAGATCCTCAAGAACATCTTGATTAAGTATTACGCCGGTGAGGTTCAACCCTACATTGCACGGGTGCAACGGCATGGTCAGGATTGGCTTGAAACGATCAATGGATTATTGACTCACGGGATAATGCCAACGCCTCCCCTGGTGGAACGCTACCGGCTAACCATGCTGGATGTTCAGGGTTCCAGCACCCTTTGGGGAGAGTACCAGCGTGCAGTAGAGGCACACACCGACGCCTGGCAACAGGTATTAAGACAATGCGGCTTGATGCCTGGCAGCTAGATTCAGCAGCTGCTTTGATCGGCCCACTGATGGGTAACCGGGGATTGGTAGCGACTCATCTTCTGCAGCAACAATTCTGGCTGGTCTTCGATCAGAATCATCGAGCGGATCCGCTCACGCATCAACCCCTGCTCGACACTATGATCGAAAAAGGCGATAAGGTGATCGTAATAGCCGTTGATGTTCAGGAAAGCACAGGGTTTATGGTGAACCCCGAGTTGTGCCCAAGAGATCATCTCAACGATCTCTTCCAGGGTGCCAATACCGCCAGGAAGAGCGATAAAACCATCGGCGTGATCGGCCATCACCTGCTTGCGCTCGTGCATGCTGGATACGGTAATTAATTCGGGAATTGAAGAGTGAGCCATCTCCCAGGAGATCAACCCTTCAGGCATCACGCCAGTGACATGGCGTTGACGGACCAGTAGACGATCGGCCAACTGCCCCATCAACCCATTGTTAGAGCCGCCATAAACCAGATCGAGGTCCGCATTGGCCATAGCGTCTGCTAGGGCCAGGGTACTTTCGAGAAACGCGGGGTCAGTTCCGGCATTGGAACCGCAGTAAACCGCGATTCTCTTCATGGCAATTAGCGGCCTTTTTGCAGCAACTGACTGAGCTTATCGTTGAAGCGTTCCTGCTTAACCTGCTCGCGCTGTTGTTTCTGCTGTTGACGCTCGTTTTTTATCCGCTCATTACGAGCATCGCGAATCTTTTTCAGCATCGACTTGGCATGCTCCGCTTCCTGCTCGGTTACGGTACCGGCGGCTTCGCCGTTCAGATCAATACGCTCAGCCCCAGCCTGCAATGACTTGTAGTAGTGGGGAGAACGAACATAGGAGGCCAGTGCGCGCTTGATCTTGCCGCGGGAAAGCTTTTCATCGGCAACCAGGTCTTCCTGAATCCCAATCTTAAGCGGTCGAACATTCTCCCGGTTAAAAACCTCAGGATAGTGTTCGGAGATCAATGCGATAGCCGCCTGATTGGCCGCACGGTTCTTGTTCTTGGACGAAGAACGGGACTCTGGCTTGGTAGAAGACAAATTATCAGTAGTCATGAAGCTTTACTTTGATGGTGGAAAAATCGGATGTAACCATAAGGCATTTCGCGTGGATGTTACAGTGCTAGACGCTATTTCTGGGCAAAAGATTCGATTATTGCCCAGATACTCAAGCGGCACCCTTGCGAATGTAGTACCAAAAGCATTCTTCCCGCTCGTGGTGTTCGATCAATTCGTGGCCGAGGAAGTTACAGAATTTGGGAATATCACGCTGAGTCGACGGGTCAGTGGCAATCACCTGCAACACTTCACCAACCCCCATATCGCGAACTTTATTATGAAGCATCATCACCGGCTCAGGGCAGAATAGCCCCTTCGCATCCATATAGTGATCCGCCTTAATTTCTGTCATTACTACTACCTCTTAAGCTTTCCTTGGCTATTCTCTCAAAACATTGTCCGGGGCAAAAGCAAATGACCATTTTTTTGCTACTGGCTTTTGAGAAGAATCAAAGAGGTCTTCTATACTACTGATAGATAAGCTAGTTTGAAGGGAGTTTAAGTGATGATAAAAGTAATGATCGAACGTCATGTAGCGCTGGACCTAGCAGATCATTATCAGATTGCGGCAAAAAAAGTGCTGCAAACCGCCATGCAATCACCGGGGTTTATCAGCGGCGAATCCCTCAAAGATGCCAACGATCCTAACCATCGTATCGTTCTCGCGTCCTATCAGGATTTTGCCAACTGGAGCCACTGGTACAACTCGCCTGAACGCAAAGCATCCATGGAGGAGTTGAGACCTATGCTTGAGGACGACGAAAAAATCACCGTCTTCGAGCATATTTAAGTCATAAGCGGTATTCAGTTCAGTACTATCTAATCACCCACCGGGCGGACTAATCACCCACCGGGCGGAGGTAGCAGGTGACCTCTTCCCGATCGTGATAGAGATGGCGGATATCGAGATCATAGTCATCCAAACGTTCGCCCAACACCTCGGCGATAATATCAACCGCTTCCATCACCGCCTGGTAACGCTTTTTCATCGGCAGTTTCAGATTAAAGATCGCACGACGGCACCCTTCATTAGCGATCCAGCTAGCTGCCAGCTTGGCTACTTTGGCCGGCTGGTCAGCAATATCACAAACCATCCAATCGACGGTCTTTTGCGGTCGATAACGAAAACCATCTTCAACGGCATGCTTAACGATACCGCTGTCCATCAACGATTGCGCCATGGGCCCATTATCAACGGCCACCACACGGATATGACGCCTGACCAACTGCCAGGTCCAGCCACCAGGAGCGGCTCCCAGATCTACGGCGGTCATTCCCGGTTCTAATAATCGGCGCTGCTTACTCTTGGACAGAAACGTTAGAAAAGCTTCATCTAGTTTCAAAGTGCTACGACTGGGCGCTTCGTTGGGGAATTTCAGCCGTCGGATTCCCATCGCTTCCGGACTGCTGTTATTGGGATAGCTGATCCCCATATAGCAACGACTGGAATCAAGAAAAAACAGGTGTAAGCGAGGCAGGGTTCGATTGCGTTTTGGCGACAGCACTCCGGCTCGTCTAAAAGCCGCTGCAGCCGGAGAAGTAAATTTTCGGCAGAAGGTCGCCAACTGTTTGGCTTCGTTAGTATCCGCTGTCTCGATCACCAGTTCACCGCACTGAGGAAATGACTCCGCCGCTTCAATCAGCACCGAAATACGGTCCTTACTGGGCAGATCGCTAATCAACTCATTGCAGGCCAGCCACTGGCGGGCAAAGATCATCTTGTGAAAAGAAAAACGCTCCATCAGTTTTACAGCCCCACCTGGTTCGCTACAGATATAGCTGACGTATCCCTGCCCCTCTTCGGCTTTGGCATATCCATAAACATCGATACCGTTGGCCTTGTCACTGATTTCAGCCGCTGTTTCAGATTCAAAACCGGGACGGCAGTATAGGATGAGATGGTTCATGGAAAGATGATCGACTCAGAATTAATGTTGTCGGGCATCTTACCAGCCTCACCGTCAGACACCAGTTGGAATAAACATTGATCATTTTTCAGCACGCCGAAAACCCATTTACCCCCGATTTTCAGGAATGACCATCGATCAAAAAACAGTCATAGGTCATTTTTGCTTTATATCAATTTGATCCAAAGTCGCTAATGTTAGTATCTCTTTCATTGAATATTTATAGATTTCAGACCACCTACCACCGTAGGTTTAGGTGGGGCTGCGTTGTAAAGATATAGCAGGTATCCGCATGACAACTCACATTTCTACTGATCGACCCTTACGTCGCAGACAAGTAAATCACGTTGCCTGTGACGATTGCGGATTGTTCCCACTATGCAATCCCATCGATATCGGCGGTCATGAGCTCAGCATGGCCGAAGAGTTTGTTGAGCGACGCCAGCCAGTGCGCGCAGGTGAGCCGATTTTCCGCGAGGGAGAGCCCTTTAGCGCCATCTATGCAGTCACCTCAGGTGCCATTAAGTTGGTCAATAATTCCGATGAAGAAGGGGAGTTGATTGTCGGCTTTGTGCTAGCTGGTGAAACACTGGGACAGACGGGGATCTATCCCAAACGCTATCCTTGCAGCGCCATCGCCCTGGAAGACAGTTACGTCTGTGAACTGCCTTTTGATAGCCTGGAAGAAACCGCCAACAAGCTGCCGGTGTTCCTGACTAACTTCCAGAATATGCTGCATAAAGAAAACTTCGATCTACACCGTCAATTCGCCATGCTGATGGCCCGCAAAAACGCGGAACAACGCTTATCAGCGTTTCTACTGAATCTATCACTACGCCGGGAAGAACGCGGATTCTCCTCACAGGAGTTCCAACTACCCATGTCCCGCGATGATATCGCTAACTTCTTGGGGTTGCGTAAAGAAACCCTCAGCCGTCTGTTCACCAAACTACACCAATCCGGCTCCATTGCCGTTAGAGGCAAGCACATTCGCATGCTGGATATGGATACCTTGCGCCGCTCCTCCGGCTTACCCGGACAGATCGCCTAGTTTATATCTCCACAATCACACCTTCGGCCCGCAAGCAGTCGCTTCGCGGGCCTTTTTTTTGATTCCTACTACGGGCACAATGCCTGGGTTTACAACCAACTTCGTAGAGTAATTACCTTGCCTGAAATTTGGATTCCCTACCTCAGTGCCTTTCTTGTGGGTCTCGTGGGCGGTGTGCATTGTATTGGCATGTGCGGCGGCATCGTCAGCACACTGAGCCTGGGCCTCCCTGCTGAAACCCGCAATAACCTCTGGGCCATGCTGCCCTACCAGCTTTCATACAATCTCGGTCGAATCTTCAGCTACGTTGTTGCTGGTGCCATTATGGGTGGTCTGGGAACCTTGCTGGTACAGTGGATGCCGCTACAGTTAGCGCAGAAAGTGCTGTTGGGATTTGCCGGTACTTTTATGATCCTGCTGGGGCTCTATATTGGCGGTTGGTGGATGGCGTTGAATCAACTGGAAAAGGTCGGTGGCCGCTTATGGAAACTAATTGAACCCTACGGACGAGGTCTCATCCCTATAAAAACACCGGCACAAGCGATCAAGGTAGGGCTAATTTGGGGCTGGGTTCCCTGCGGCTTGGTCTACACCATGCTGATCAATGCAGTCTCCACAGGTAGTGCACTAAATGGTGCCGGAGTGATGCTGGCTTTTGCTCTGGGAACCCTTCCCAATTTGGTCATCATGGGAATGCTGGCGGGCGCGGCGGCCCACCTGCTGCATTCGAAAAAGGTAAAAAAGTTAGCTGGCTTGTTGATTATCGGCTTTGGTATCTACGCCCTGCTCCGGCTCTTCTAGACGGCTATCTTCAAGAATCACCACCTCGTCGTTGGGGTATTCGGCAAATACCCCTTTTGACATTTTGCCGCTGCTGGCCTGATGCATACCGTCAGACTCCATAACGATCAACACCAACACCGAAACCATCACCGGCAACAATCCGATGCCACCCACCATCGCTTGTACTGCAACCTTCATCATCCCCAGGTAGGTATAACCAACCCAGCCAAGACAGCCGATGACCAAGCCGGCAAGCATGATGCAGGCAAATATCTTGCTTCGTTTAGCCGCGACCTGCCAATGGCACATCACAAACCAATGATCTTCCTGAGCTGACTTTTTGGCCCGCCATAGGGTATACAAAATAGTGGATACAGAAACAATCGGCACCAACAACATGGGTTGCCAGTAGGTATTGAGTATGCCCAGAGATGCAACAAACCAGAGGATGTGATTACCTACCATATTGGTCAAAAACAGCTCATGAGGTGAGCGGGCCTGACGCATTACTTCCTCTGAAAGCTCAAATTTCATGGAATTCACTCCGGTAGTCGATAGATAAATTTTGGATCAGGACAAGATATATTCACGGGCCGTCGCATACCTTTACTTTCCGAGCGTAGACCTCTGAAACCTTATTCGCACATTCCCTAATAAACAGCTGCAATGATACCCAAAATTGCGCTGTATTCCTCGTCTTCCTACCGCTAAAATGAGCTCCTTGTTTAAAAAACTGTCACTTTTATTCAAGGAGTTGGCTTACCAGCACTATTCCTTGGAATTGAGCTCCTGAATCTCCGCCATCCAAACAGGTAAACTTCAGCAACATGGATAAAAAAATCATTCTAGGCGTCACCGTCGTCGTCATTTTGGCTATCGTTATCGCCATCGTTTCACCAGGCGGCCGCAAAGTCGAAGGCACTCCGAAGTTACCCTGGCTAATCACAACCAACACCGCCGGTGAAAGTACTGTTTTTGACCTGACCTTGGGCAGCAGCCCCCTCGGCAAAGCCGAACAAATACTCAAAGCTGAACCCAAATTGAGTCTGTTCAAAAGCCCGGAAGGGGTCTATGCCATTGAGGCCTACTACGACAGAGTCTACTTAAGTGGTTTACGGGCAGATTTTGTAATGACAGTGAATGTCGATCAAGCTCAAGCCGAGCAGGTCTTTAATCGCGGACTTCGTATTAGCACCCTGGGTGATGGCACCAAGAAAGTGGAGCTCAGTACCGATGATAAGCAGATCGTTGCCAATAGTGCCATTAAGCTGATTACTTATCTGCCGGGAGCGGATCTGGAGCCTGAACTGATCGAGAAGCATTTTGGTAAGCCCAGCGAAGTGATCTCAGAGGATGATCAGATCAGCCACTGGCTCTACCCAGAAAAAGGCTTAGATATTGCCGTCAACAACGATGGTAAAGAGGTGATGCAGTACCTGGCACCGAAAGATTTCGAGCAGGCTGTTGCACCACTGAGAGCACAACAACAAAAATAGCCTGATGCCCTATTTTGAGTTATGTCTAGTCCTAAAATAAGTTGACACTATTTCAGGTTAAAAACGCCCGATGCACTTCATCGGGCGTTTTGTATTTT
>JAPHRD010000001.1 GCA_026196225.1 Motiliproteus sp. | reverse complement strand
CTCGATTACCGACCCAGAAAGCCAGCGCGATCGGTGAGTTGCTACCCCATAACTGGCAACCGCCTGAATCTGACACGGTGTGATGCCCGGACGCTTACGTTATGGCGACAGTCAGGGCAGACCTTCGGAAAAAGCGTTAAAAGCCGACGCCCTAAAGATCTACGATGACATTCTTGCTCGCCACAATGTTGCACCGGAGAAAGTCATCGTTATGGGTCGCAGCCTGGGTACGGGAGTCGCCACCTACGTGGCCAGCCAGCGGCAGGTAGCGGGTGTGGTACTAGTCACCGGTTACGATAGTTTGGTGGCCGTTGCAGCCAGCCACTATCCCTTTTTGCCAGTACGCTGGTTGCTACACCACCGTTTTGAATCCGCTACTCTAGCATCAGAAATCCCTGCACCATTACTCAATCTGGTGGCAGGACAGGATCGGGTGGTCCCGGCAGAGCACGGTTATCAGCTAGCCCAACAATGGCATGGGAAGGTTCAAACCCTGAGTTTTCAGCGCGCCAACCATCTCAATATTACCGATGAGAAGGGTTACTGGTCGGCGATTCAGGAGTTTATTCAGCAGCACACCCAGTAAACTGGCTAACCTACGCCCTTCAGGACTGCTGTAACTGTTGCTTGGCCAGGCGCCAAAGGCGGTCAAGCTCCTGCTCCGAAGAGCTGGCCATATCGATGCCCTCAGCCTGGGCTAGTTGTTCAACCCGGCGAAATCGGCGTTCGAACTTGTGGTTGGATTGCCGCAGCACTTGTTCTGCATCCTGCTTGAGATGACGGGCCAGGTTCACACAGGAGAAAAACAGGTCTCCCAGTTCATCCTGAATCTCTCCCTCATCACCGCTGACAATAGCCTCTCGTAACTCGTCCAATTCGTCTGCAAGATTATCCAGTACCGGTTCGATCTGCTGCCAATCGAATCCCACCGAAGCCGCTCGTTTTTGCAGTTTATGGGCCCGCATCAGCGCCGGCAACGCCGCTGAGATATCATCCAGCGCTGAACTCTGGACAATCTTTTGCTGCTCTTTTTCACTACGTTCCTGGGATTTGATCGCCTCCCAGTTACGCTTGATCTCTGCTTCGCTCAGCTCACTACCGGCACCGAAGCTTTCCAATGTCCCCTTAGGAAAAACATGGGGATGCCTGCGCAGCAATTTGCTGACAAGACCGTGAATGATGTCACCGAATTGGAAGCGCTGCTCCTCAGCGCAGATCTGGGCGTAGAACACCACCTGGAACAGCAGGTCACCCAGCTCATCCTGAAGGTGCTCGTAATCGAGACGCTCGATGGTGTCGATCACCTCATACACTTCATCCAGCGTGTGAGGAACAATGCTTTCCAAGGTCTGCTTCTGATCCCAGGGACAGCCGTTCTCAGGGTCCCGCAGACAGCGCATCAAGTGCAGCAGATCGGCCAGCTGATAACGACCGCTCACTTTCAAATCCACCATCTAAGTGCCTCCCGGCAGTTGTCGATGCACATCTGAAACATTGGACAACTGGCTGATACGATCCATGATCATGCTCAGTTCATCCAGACGTCGAATCTCCAAGGTCACCAGCATCCGCGCTGTATGTTCCTTTTTGTCGGAGCGAGTATTTACGGCCACCACGTTGATCTTTTCATTGGCCATCACGTTCATGATATCCCGCAACAAACCAGGGCGATCGTAAGCGCTGATCAACACATCGACGGTATAGCGGTCTTTAGCCTCATTGCCCCAACTTACCTCAATCATGCGGTCATGCTCGGCTTCCTCGAGCTGCAGAGCGTTGACACAATCCTGGCGGTGAATAGAAACGCCCCGCCCCTGGGTAATAAAGCCGATAATAGGATCACCGGGAACAGCTTTACAGCAGCTGGCCATGGTACTGAGGAGATTACCGACACCGCAGATCATGACGTCGCCACCCTTACCAGCCGATTCGGACGGAACTGTGGGCAACAGCGCCAGATCCAGCTGCTCTTCGTGCCGTTCGCTTTCCAGCAGACGCTGGGCAGCACTGATCAGTTGACTGATCCGAAGGTCACCAGCACCCAGTGAGATCAACATCTCCTCTTCGTTACCGTAACGCAGTTTTTCCGCCAACTGGGCGTAGCCAACACTGCTGATTGCCATTCGCTTCATTTCGCGCTCAGCAATCTGTCGACCACCCTGTAAGTTCTGCTCCCGAGCCTGCTCTTTAAACCAGTGACGTATCTTGGCGCGGGCACGGGATGACTTAACGTAACCCAGGTTATAGTTAAGCCAGTCTCGGCTGGGACCACCCTCTTTGGCGGTCAACACTTCGACCTGATCTCCGGTATTCAAGCGGGTGTTCAGGGGCACAATACGACCATTGATCTTGGCACCCCGACAACGATGACCCACCTCGGTATGAACTCGATAGGCAAAATCGAGAGGAGTAGAGTCGGCAGCCAGATCGACCACGTGTCCATCGGGAGTGAAGGCATAGATGCGATCACTTTCTACCCCGGACTTAATCTGGTCTACCAGCTCACTGGCGTTGCCCACATCTTCCTGCCACTCCAAAACCTGGCGTAACCAGGCGATTTTGTCTTCGTAACTAGTGCTCTTCTGACTGGTATCGGTACCCTTGTAGAGCCAGTGCGCGCAAACACCCAGCTCCGCATCTTCATGCATCTGGTGGGTCCGTATTTGAATCTCCAGCACCTTGCCTTCAGGCCCGATCACAGCGGTGTGCAGGGAGCGATAGCCGTTACCTTTGGGAGAGGCTATATAGTCATCAAATTCGTGGGGGATGTTCTTCCACAGGCCATGAACTACACCCAAAACCGCATAACAATCCCGCACTTCTGGAACCAAGATCCGTACCGCACGGACATCATAGACTTGGTGAAAATCGATACGCTTACGCTGCATTTTGCGCCAAATGCTGTAGATATGCTTGGCGCGTCCCATCAGGTCGCCTTCGATCCCCATCCCCTCGATAGAGCTGCGCAGGGTGTCCAGGAGGTTATCGATGTAGACCTGACGATCGACCCGCTTTTCATCCAACAACGAAGCGATCTGTTTATAGGCATTAGGCTGCAGATAGCGGAAACTTAAATCTTCCAGTTCCCATTTGATATGACCGATACCCAGGCGATGGGCCAGGGGTGCGTATACATCGAATACCTCGCGAGCTACCCGGTAACGCTTCTTACGGTCGCCGTTTTTGACGGCACGGATTGCACAGGTGCGCTCTGCCAGTTTAATCAGTGCAATTCTGACATCATCGATCAGGCTGACCAGCATCTTGCGAACGTTATCCAGCTGGCCTTCGCTCTGGCCCAAAACCGTATCGGGGGTCGGATGCAAAATACTGCCAATGGCGGCCATATGCAGAACACCCTCGATCAGTTTGGCAATACTGGATCCAAACTGATTGCGAACCGTGGTCAGAGCCAGCTTCTCTTCCCGCACACTGCGGTAGAGGATAGCGGCCACCAGGGTATCCTGGTCCAAACTCAGATCGGCAAGGATCTCCGCCATCTCAAGTCCGGTTCGGTAACTGCCAGGATTATTGTTGTCGGCCCACACATCATCCAGAGCCATGGCCTCATTCTGGCATTTTCTAGCCAGCTCGCAGGCATCCATCACCTGACTGATGTTGTCAATATTGATATCTTTCTGAATCCGCTGTAACCAAAGATTCAAATTGACGCTGCCATCCTCATCGATTGGATGGTCTTCTCTAACTTTTACCATGCCAACTCAGTACTCCTTCCTATGGCACTTTTATTGGGCACACATTTGTTAAAATGCCCTAATTATTGTCTGCCAACTGAATGGTTTATCTTGCTCTGCCAGCCTCTTCAGTGCTGGCTACTGAATAACAGTGCTGATTGAATACCGCCTATCAGACATCCCCTGTAACGATATTCGTGGTCCTGATGACCCGATTCCACATTGTCTAACGACACTGTTGTGACATTGTTTGTTAACCCAATGGGCGACCCCTAGGCCCCATCCTCCAGATCAAACACACCGGTGGATAGATAACGGTCACCACGGTCACAAATGATGCAAACAATCACCGCATTTTCTACCTGTTCCGATAGCGCCAAGGCTCCCGCCACGGCTCCGCCGGAAGAAACTCCACAAAAAATCCCTTCCTGTCGGGCCAGTTCTCGCATGGTGTCTTCCGCCAGCTGCTGACTCATATCGATCACCCGATCGACCCGGGTATCATCAAAAATCGAAGGCAGATACTCCTTTGGCCAGCGACGAATACCTGGAATGCTGGCTTCATCATCAGGTTGCAGACCAACGATCTCTACCTCTTGGTTCTGCTCTTTCAGAAATTTTGAAACACCCATAATGGTGCCAGTGGTCCCCATAGCGCTGACGAAATGGGTAACGCGTCCTTGAGTCTGTTGCCAAATCTCTGGGCCGGTGCCGCTGTAATGGGCCTGGGGATTATCAAGATTGGAAAACTGATCCAGAACTTTACCTCGCCCTTCTGACTGCAATTTCAAGGCCAGATCACGGGCACCTTCCATGCCCTCCTCTTTGGACACCAAGACTAACTCGGCACCGTAGGCAGTCATGGCTGATTTACGTTCCTGGCTGCTGTTGTCAGGCATGATCAAAATCATCTCATAGCCCTTGATAGCCGCAGCCATCGCCAAAGCTATGCCTGTATTTCCACTGGTCGCCTCTATCAGGGTATCGCCTGGAACGATATCACCACGCTGCTCGGCCAGATTAATCATGCTAAGTGCAGGACGATCCTTAACAGAACCCGCCGGATTATTGCCCTCCAGCTTTACCAGTATGGTATTGCTGGTGTTCCCCGGTAGGCGCTGTAATCTAACCAATGGCGTTTGGCCGACATAGGCTTCGATAGTCGGAAAATCAATATTCATTTGTACAACCTGATACACACTATTTTTCGAGGATCACAAAGGCGACGACGTATTCTCGCTCATCCGCCAGACTGACATGTAGACTGGTGATCTTTCTATTTTTCTGCAGCTCCAGCGCTCGTCCGCTGAAATACAACTTGGGGGCACCTAACTCATCATGCCCTATCTCTATATGCTGCCACGAAACCCCTTTTGCAATCCCTGTCCCTAAAGCTTTTGTTGCGGCTTCTTTAACAGCGAAACGCTTGGCCAAAAAAACCGCAGGGCTGTGGTGATTTTTGAATTCATGACGCTCGCTTAAGGTCAGGATTCGAGCGGCAAATTTATCTCCAAACTGATCAAGCGCCTGCTTCATCCGTACGATCTCGACCACATCCGTTCCAATTCCCACGATCATCAGACTCTCACTCCTTTGCGGTGTTCCAATGGTAATTTTTATTTTCTGTTGGGCTGGGACTTTCGGTTTGAAACAAGGCGCGACTTTTCAGTGGCTTGCCCTCTAACTGAGGCGCCAACGCAGCACGCATTAACCGTTTAGCGTAGCGGCAGGTTTGTGCCAATTGATAGTCGTCGGCACCAATGGCCAGGATAGAAACACCGGAATAACTGGGTAGTTGACCGCTGCTATCGGCGCGAATAAATCCTCGCTGAGGATCAAACTGATAGTAGCACTGCGCATCAATGCGTTCACCGTTGTCACCGCAATGACTAAAGGAAACACCGAAGCCAAGCTCCTCTATCAGCCGTCGTTCAAAAATTCGTAACACAGGCTCGATGCTATCTGAATCACTGAGGGAAGAAACGGTCAGCTGATAGTAGGCAAATAATCGCGGGAAGGCTTCCCAAGAAGGCAGCAAACGCTGAACCAACTCATTGAGATAAAGCCCACACCAAAGGCTTCGCCCCTGCAGAAAAGGATTCACCGAAACCGTTTCAGCACTGATAAGATTTTTTAGTTCACCTTTGCCCTGCCAGCTGATCTGCAATGGCTGAAAGGGCTGCAAACCATCCCGTAGGCGAGAGCCAGATCGACGCCCCCCTTTCACAACCATACGCACACGACCGTAGTCGCGGCTGATATAGTCAACCAGATTACTGGTGTCTTTGTAGGGGATGGTGTGAAGAACGTAGGCGGGTTGTCCTTCTACACGGTTACTGGATGTCGTCATAACCCAAAGTGCGTAATGCCCGCTCATCATCGGACCAACCGCGCTTGACCTTTACCCAAAGGTTAAGCATGACTCGACTGTCGAACAGGGACTCCATATCCTTGCGTGCATCTTGGCCGATGCTTTTGATCCGATCGCCTTTGTTACCGATAATGATATTTTTCTGGCCTTGACGCTCCACCAGAATAAGCGCGCTAATATGCAACACGTCTTTCTTAAAACTAAACTCTTCGATCTCAACGGTGATCTGGTAGGGAATCTCATCCCCCAGCTGACGCATGATCTTTTCGCGCACCATCTCCGCCGCTAAAAAGCGGGAACTGCGATCGGTAATCTGATCTTCTGGGAAGTAGTGAATGCCTTCGGGCAAACGCTTCTCCACCTGCTGCTCCAACAGCTCAACATTGTGACCGAGTTTGGCTGAGATAGGGATTATCTCTGCAAAGTCCATTTTTTCACCCAGTTCTTTCAGATGGGGGAGCAACCAGGATTTATCTTCCACACGATCAACTTTGTTGACCGCCAGAATAACCGGTAAACGACTTTGGGAGAGTTTGTCAAAAACAATCTGGTCTTCGTCATTCCAATGGGTACGATCCACGATAAAGATCACCAGATCGACATCACGGAGAGCTGAACTGGCAGCACGATTCATGTAGCGATTAATCGCCTTGCCACCGTCTTTATGCAATCCTGGGGTATCAACATAGATAATTTGGTCATTACCTTCAGTCTTTATCCCTAATATTTGGTGGCGGGTGGTCTGAGGTTTGCGCGAAGTAATACTGAGTTTTTGACCCAGAATCCGATTCATCAGTGTTGACTTGCCTACATTTGGACGACCGACAATAGCCACATAACCGCAGCGGCCCGGGGTTTCGATGTCATCAGTCATGGTTGACACCTAATTTCGCCAGCGCTGTTGAAGCAGCTTTCTGCTCGGCTAGGCGTCGGCTGCGTCCCTGACCTTCGGTAGTATCATCCAGCATGGAAACTTCGCATCGGATATAAAATGTTTGTGAATGGGCTTCGCCTTCTACTTTCACCAGCTGATAGTTGGGCAGATCCGAATGACGTGACTGGAGAAACTCCTGCAGACGGGTTTTGGGGTCTTTTTGAGTATCGTCCAAAGACAAGCCTTTCAGCCGAGAATCATACCAAGCCAACACCCGCTCACGGGAGCAACCCTCACCACCATCGAGGTAAATAGCACCAATCAGCGCTTCAACCGCATCAGCAAGTATCGAATCTCTGTTAAAACCACCACTTTTCAGTTCACCACTGCCAAGACGCAGGTACTCACCCAATGCCATCTCACGAGCCACTTCTGCCAACGTGACACCTTTAACCAAACGGGCACGCAAACGACTCAGCTGCCCCTCCTTTGCTTTAGGGAACTGCTGAAAAAGCGCATCGGCAATGACAAAATCAAGGATCGAATCACCCAGAAATTCCAAGCGCTCGTTATTACGGTTACCACAACTTCGGTGAGTTAATGCCAATTCCATCAACTGCTGATCATTAAACTGGTACCCCAGCGCACGACTCAGTCTATTTAAAGGATTACTCAAGCTCCTGACCTTCGTAAGTTTCTTTAAATGTCATCAAAGCATCAACGTTATAGAAAATCGGCACACGAATCACATAATCAACAATAAGTTTGACAGTGCCTTTGTCTTTCTCAATCTTCATAAATTCTTTAGGCATTTTCATATTGTTCAAACGCAGCCGCTTAATCACACTAAGCTCTATTTCTCGCTTACTTTCTGACAACAATGAACGGTCTCGAATAGTATCGGTCATCAAAGACTTTAAGGTCCGATGGTCAGTGTATGCAGGTGTCAATTTAAAACCGATCGACACAAATATACCGGCTACGATCAATACTGTCAGAACCCCCAAAAAGGTCCAACCCTGTTGATTACGGGACAACTTCATTCTCTACTCTCCTATTCGATCATGCCGTTGTTCTTAAAGCTCGGCAGGCTAAACCAATTGGGCCAGTGCATCCAAATCGCAAAGGCCTTGCCCACCACCAGTTCATCCGAGACAAATCCCCAAAAACGACTATCGTTGCTGTTATCCCGGTTATCACCCACCATAAAGTAGGATCCTTCGGGTACCACCCACTCCGCAGGCTGGCGAGGATATGTCAGGTCCGTATAGATCTCATGGACCACTTCACCCAACTGTTCTTTGGCCAGAACCCGTTCCGGGCGATTAGCTGGTAGCTTGGCGACAAAGCTTTGCTCCATCTCTTTGCCATTGATATACAGGGTTTTATTAGCGTAGCGAATATGATCACCCGGCAAACCAACAACACGTTTAATATAGTTGATACGAGGATTATTTGGGTATTTGAAAACCATAACATCGCCCCGTTCGGGATCATTCAGGGACACCACTTTGGTTCCGGCTACTGGTAAACGGATACCATAATGATATTTGTTCACCAGAATAAAATCACCAATCTGCAATGTAGGCAGCATCGATCCTGAAGGGATCTGAAAAGGTTCCACCAAAAAAGAGCGCAAAACTAATACAAGAGCCAACACTGGAAAAAATGATTTGGAGTACTCTACCAATATCGGCTCTTTGATCAGCACCGACCGGGTTCTTTCATCCAAAGCATGGGTATCCTGGCTCTCAGCAGTTTCCACAGCCAAGCGACGCTTGGGTGCCAATGCAATTGCATCGAATATCCAGACCAACCCGGTTACCGCTACAGCGATCACCAAAACCAGGGCGAAATCTATATCCATTGATTAGTTATCCATCTTCAATACAGCAAGGAAAGCGTCCTGAGGCACTTCGACACGCCCCACCTGTTTCATCCGTTTTTTACCTTCCTTCTGCTTTTGCAGAAGTTTCTTCTTCCGGCTGACGTCACCACCGTAACATTTAGCCGTTACATTCTTACGTAATGCTTTAACTGTCGTACGGGAAATGATTTTGCCACCGATCGCCGCCTGAATGGCGACATCAAACATCTGCCGAGGAATCAGTTCCTTCATCTTTTCACAGAGTGCGCGACCGCGGTACTGAGCATTATCACGGTGCATAATAACGGCCAAGGCATCAACCCGCTCACCGTTAATCAAGACATCCAGACGCAATAAGTTGGCTGCTTCAAAGCGGATAAAACTGTAATCGAGGGACGCATAACCCCGACTTACCGACTTGAGACGATCGAAAAAGTCCATCACCACTTCGCTCATCGGCAACTCATAAGTGATCGACACCTGACTTGCCAGGTATTGCATATCTTTCTGAACACCACGCTTCTCAACGCAGAGCGTGATGACTGGTCCCAAGTACTCTTTGGGCACTAAAATATTGGCTTGTACGATAGGCTCTCGCATTTCGCGAATAGAACCAAAATCAGGAAGTTTTGATGGGCTGTCAACAGTGATAACTTCACCAGAATTCAACTCCACTTCGTAAATAACTGTTGGCGCCGTGGTGATCAAATCAAGGTTATATTCCCGCTCCAGACGCTCCTGAATGATCTCCATATGCAACATGCCGAGGAAACCACAGCGGAAACCGAAACCTAAAGCATCAGAAGATTCCGGCTCAAAGAACAGGGAGGCATCATTTAATGTCAATTTAGACAGAGCATCACGAAAATCTTCGTAATCGTCAGAGCTAATGGGGAACATTCCTGCATAGACCTGGGGCTTAACCCGCTGAAATCCGGGCAGACTCTCCACGTCAGGAGTTTTCGCCAGAGTCAGGGTATCCCCCACCGGAGCGCCGTGAATGTCTTTAATACCGGCAACCACATAACCCACTTCACCGGCTTTCAGTACGCCAGTTTCCTTGCGCTTGGGCGTAAAGACCCCAACCCCTTCCGCCAGGTAATTTTGACCTGTGGATTTAACTTGAATCTTATCTTTTTTCTTCAAAGTACCCTGCTTTACTCGCACCAAGGAGACCACTCCCAGGTAATTATCAAACCAGGAGTCAATGATCAGTGCTTGCAGAGGCGCATTCACATCCCCTTCGGGGGGAGGTATCAGCTCGATTAATTGCTCCAGGACATCTTCAACCCCCATACCGCTCTTGGCACTGGAGGGGACGGCATCCTGGGCATCGATACCAATAACTTCTTCAATCTCCTGCTTGACACGTTCGGGTTCCGCTTGCGGGAGGTCCATCTTGTTCAATACAGGAACAACTTCCAGTCCCTGCTCGATGGCGGTATAACAGTTGGCTACTGATTGAGCCTCCACACCTTGGGCAGCATCAACCACCAGCAAAGCACCTTCACAGGCGGCTAGTGATCGGGATACTTCATAGGAAAAATCCACATGCCCAGGAGTGTCGATAAAGTTAAGCTGATAGATTTCACCATTAGCCGCTTTGTAATCAAGAGTAACGCTTTGAGCCTTGATAGTAATACCGCGCTCACGTTCGATATCCATGGAATCAAGCACTTGCTCGGCCATTTCGCGATCGCTCAGGCCTCCACAAATTTGGATAAAGCGATCTGCCAGCGTTGATTTGCCGTGATCGATGTGGGCAATGATGGAGAAGTTTCGAATGTGTTTCAGGTCACTCACAGATTTTTACCAACTACTGACGCGGGAATCCCAGCTCGGGCAGGGAATAAACGCGCAAGTTTAGCCTATTTCTGAGGACAGAACCATGACTGGGGCATTGAAAAAAGCGCCGGTACAAAACAGTTGCGGCCGGCGCATGGGATCAGCTTTTGATCTTGATGGGAAGGTATTGTGGATTGCCTCGACGGACGATACGCATATGGAGGAATTTATCTTTGGGTAGATCTTTCACAACTTTGGCAAAGGTCTCTACGGAATCGATATCCGTACCATTCAAGCTGGTGATCACATCACCAATAACGAGACCTGCATCTGCACCCGGACCGGGCATCACCTTACGAATCACAACCCCACCGGAAAGCTTCCACTTTTTCATGCGCTGCTGTTCCAAGGGAGCTACTTCAATGGCCAGCTCATTCTTAGCTAAAAGCTGTTTCTTGGGACTGTCCGCTTTCGCCTGATCCCGTTCCAATTCGCCGACCTCCAGATCGATCTTCTCTTTTTCACCATCGCGGACAATCTCTACTTCGACCGTGGTTCCTGGCGTTACTCTTCCAACTAAGTGAGGCAGTTCAGAAGAGATTTCCACCTCACTACCATTGAAACGAGTAATCACATCACCCTCTTTCAAACCCGCCTTCTCAGCAGGACTATCAGGCGTAACCTGATTGACCAGAGCTCCCGCAGGCTTATCCAAGCCGAAGGCCTCGGCCAATCCCTTATCGATATCCTTGATATAAACACCTAACCAACCGCGAGCGACAAAACCGCGTGTTTTCAATTGATCAACAACTTCCATCGCCATGGAGATTGGAATGGCAAATGACAATCCCATAAATCCGCCGGAGCGAGTGTAGATCTGGGAATTGATACCAATGACTTCGCCATCAAGATTGAATAGCGGACCGCCGGAGTTTCCGGGATTTATCGCTACATCAGTCTGTATAAACGGCACATAGTTTTCGTTTGCCAGGCTACGACCAATGGCACTGACGATACCAGCAGTAACCGTGTGATCAAACCCAAACGGAGAACCTATGGCCAACACCCATTCGCCCACCTTCAATTTATCGGAGTTCCCCAAATCGACCGTCGGCAAGCCCTTGGCTTCCACTTTCAACAGTGCCAGATCTGAGCGGGGGTCAGCCCCCACCAACTCAGCGACCAATTCTCGTCGGTCGGCCAGCTTTACGATAATTTCGTCAGCACCCTTAACCACATGATTATTGGTCAAGATGTAGCCATCTTTAGAGATTATAAATCCAGAACCCAAGGATTTGGGATAGCGCCCTTTGGGCGTGGGCTGCTTAAACTGTTCGCCAAATCGCTCGCCAAAGAAATGCTTAAAGATCTCGGGCAACTGTTCAGGATCATAACCTTCTGGCATGCGCTTATCGTCGTCGCCACCACTACCGTTTTGAACCGAACTAATATTGACAATGGCCGGCGAAGCTTGCTCAACAAGCTCTGTAAAATCAGGCAATTGCGATGCCTGAGCAGCTTTAATCACAAAACACAGGGCAAACAGTGCCCCGAACGACCTAAAAAGGCAGCGTCTGTTCATGAAACTATCCTCAATACACTTCTAAAAATGGACTGTTTTATCGGACCCTAAGGTCCTCAGTATTTCAGGACTAAACTGACAATGATCCCGACCAAGCTTAAAGCGCCAACGCAGTATCAACAAGCCACCTGCCAGACCTGAAAACCCAGCAAAAGCGACCCATATA
This sequence comes from Motiliproteus sp., assembly GCA_026196225.1. Classification (GTDB taxonomy): domain Bacteria; phylum Pseudomonadota; class Gammaproteobacteria; order Pseudomonadales; family Balneatricaceae; genus Motiliproteus. Next base: position 16,317 of record JAPHRD010000001.1, on the reverse strand, counting down.
TCTGACGTCACAAACACCTCAGCCATCAAGGCTGCAGCAATCATTGTCAATAAAGGTAATAGATAGGCGAACGCCGATGCTTTTAAAAAAGCCTGCTCCTGCAAGCCCAGCATGACTTGATCACCTGTATGCAGGATCAGGTTACGAGGATTCTCAGCAAGAACCTCAAAACGCTGCCCCTGACCGACTGATGCCAGCATTTTCTGGCCACAGCCTTTTGCAGCAGAACAACTACCACATGCACTCTGCCGAATCGTCTCCACCAACACGCCATCGCTATCGATGGAAATGACTCGGCCAGATTCTTCTATCATCGGTCTACACGCACCACTTCAACGTCTACCGATAGGTACGGTCTACTGAACTGGCGATTCTATCAGCGATCATAAGCGGCAGGTCACCCACCACGGTCACAAATTGATCGCCAACCTGCTTACCCAATGCCACCGTATCTCCGGATTGAACCGCACCCGGGGCGGACTTGTGCTTACCATATGGCTCTACACTCACAGAGATCGCAGTACGCCCATTGGAATAGATCATCACTTCCGAATCCGGCATCACTTCATGGCCTACCGAAGAAAAGCCATCAGGCAACCAGCTAGCACTCCAACTTTTCTGCTTAGCTCGTAACAGTGAATGGTGCTGATTAATGTAGTGTTCCATACCATAAGAAAGACGAATCACATCAGTCTTAGGCATCGTTGTCGGGATAGCCAGTTCAGCACCACTTCCATATTGCGCAGGAAGGAAATTCTGAGTCATAGGTGTTGGCCCGGGCAACCGAATCTCACTCTGCTGCGCCAGAGAATCACCTTCAATCACACCGCTATCAGAAGAGTAATTCTGCGCACCAAAAATCACCATCGCTGTAACAGAAGCAGCTACTGCTACGCTGCTAAGAGGCTTCCAGAAGCTGTCCTTTTTAGACGGCTGCTGCTGGTATTCCTCTTCGTCAGCAAGAGCGTCCATCACCGCACCACTGAGATCGATACGACAATCCGGTTTCTCACCTTTGATCAAGGCACTGGTCATCTGATAGCGAGACCAGGTTTCTGCCCCTTCATTATCCAACTGCTGAAGACAGCGACGAACTTCAAATTCGTCAGCTTCATTATCCATCAAAGCAGACAGTGATTGCCTTAGATTTTCACTCATTGGTCACCTCGTAACGACCGTTGATGCTATTCATTAATTAGCGGTTGAATCACCTTGTCAACCGCTTCCCGTGCCCGAAAAATCCGTGATCTTACGGTTCCCACGGGGCAGCCCATTACCTGGGCTATATCTTCATAACTCATGCCTTCAAATTCGCGCAGGGTTAATGCCATACGCAAGTCTTCCGGCAGCTGCCTCAGCACCTGATGCACCGCATTTTCAAGTTCTGCGGTATACAGCTGATTTTCAGGATTTTCAATTTCCTTCAAACCATGACTGCCAGGGTGGTACTGGGCGTCATCGACATCGACATCAACATCCGGAGGTCTTCGACCTTTTGCCACCAGATGATTTTTGGCTGTATTGATCGCAATCCGGTACAACCATGTGTAAAACGCACTATCACCCCTAAACTTGGGTAATGCCCGATAGGCTTTTATAAAAGCCTCCTGGGTAACATCTAATGCCTCATGGTGGTCATATACATAACGCCCCACCAAACCGACAATCTTGTGTTGATACTTTTTTACCAGCAGATCGAAAGCTCGTTTATCCCCGCTTTGCACCTGCTTTACTAACTGGCTATCTGTTAACGCTTGTTTACCTGTTGACAATCCTTTCAGCCCCTATTCCAAAGCCTTCCAGTGTTGAAAAACCCTGGTCCAACCTACAACTTAGTCCACACTTATACAATAATTTGAGCCAAGAGTTCCGTCGACTAGTAATTAAATTAGCGTTTAAAAGCTAATAGATAGGAACACAGCAATCACCGTTAGTTCCAAGAGCTTATTGATAAGTTGATGTTGTGCTATTATGCCGCCCTTGGAATATGGCCTTAACCACCATCCTATGCGCCTTTGGCTAACACCCCATGCGCTCAAAATGGACTTTCCGTTAAGACTTTACGAGCGGATCAGATGAGCAAAGAACACCATTTCGATGTACTTGTTATTGGTAGCGGCGCAGCCGGGCTTACCCTAGCGCTGCAATTAGCGTCCCATGCCCGTGTGGCAGTGCTGAGCAAAGGCGGTTTAACTGCCGGATCAACCTACCGCGCTCAAGGCGGAGTTGCCGGAGTGCTGGACGATCAAGACTCTTGCCAAGCCCACATCAATGATACCGTCAACGCAGGGGCAAACTTATGCCGCCAGGATGCAGTTGAATTTACGGTTGAGAACAGCGCCCAGGCAATCCGCTGGCTGATTGACCAAGGCGTACCCTTTACCCGAGAAACGGACGGCCAACTCCACCTGACCAAAGAGGGCGGTCATAGCCATCGACGAATCGTTCATGCCGCGGACGCCACCGGTAAAGCCGTATCCGAAGCCTTGATCAATCAGGCCAAGCGACACACCAACATCGAACTCCACAGCCACTGTACAGCCATCGATCTAATCACCCGGCGAAAACTAGGACTGCCCAATAATCGCTGCATCGGCGCTTACGTTCTGGAACAGAAATCCGGACACGTGCAAACCTATTTGGCTCCTTTTGTGGTGTTAGCGACTGGCGGCGCCAGCAAAGCCTACCTCTATACCAGCAACACCGATGGCTCCTCAGGAGACGGTATCGCTATGGCCTGGCGCGCAGGAAGCCGGGTTGCAAACATGGAATTTAATCAGTTTCACCCCACCTGCCTATACCACCCCCAAGCTAAGTCGTTTTTAATCAGCGAAGCGGTTCGGGGCGAAGGCGGACGACTATTGCTGCCCGATGGCAGCCGCTTTATGCAACACTTCGATAAAAGGGAGGAGCTGGCACCTCGAGATATTGTTGCTCGCGCCATTGACCACGAAATGAAACGCCTGGGTTGCGACTGCCTATACCTGGATATTTCCCACAAACCTGCAGAGTTTGTCCGTAGCCACTTTCCGACAATCTATTCCAAATGCCTGGAATACGGAATCGACATTACTCAGGATCCAATCCCGGTAGTTCCCGCCGCCCACTACACTTGCGGCGGCGTGATGACAGATACCCATGGAAAAACTGACATCCCCGGGCTATACGCTGTGGGCGAAACCGCATTCACCGGTTTGCACGGCGCTAACCGACTGGCCAGTAATTCACTGCTAGAGTGCATCGTATTTGCCAGAGCTGCCGCGGCTGAAATCACCAGCCAACTGGATGATCATCAAGCGATTGCGAAGGCTCCTTTCTGGGATGAGAGCCAAGTCACCGATTCCGACGAGGATGTAGTCATTTCCCACAACTGGGATGAACTACGACGCTTTATGTGGGACTACGTGGGAATTGTACGGACCGACAAGCGCCTGCAACGGGCGCTCAATCGGGTCACTCTATTGCAGCAGGAGATCTGTGATTACTACAGTAACTACAAAGTAAGCAAAGATCTGATCGAGCTTCGAAACCTATCGGTTGTGGCTGAACTCATCATTCGCTCAGCCATGCTCCGCAAAGAAAGCCGGGGGTTGCATTACACATTGAACTACCCTGAGGTCCACCAGGAGCAGTGCGATACGGTGCTGACTCCCATCAATTACCAATGGCATCGTTAGCAGCTATCAGCAATAACGCCGGGGGCTTTGTATTTTATCGCCACCCATAATCGCCGCAATTGCTGACGGTCTGCGCTGCCAGGTAACAGAGGAACCCTCAATAGCCGCCCATTTTGCGTGTCTTCCAGCACCAGCAAGATAACGCTAGGCCACAACACTGTTTGCGACCCCACCGTAACATCCACAATTTCACCACTGCCCAGTAATACCCGGATAGCATCAGACGACCAGATAATTTTCCGAACTGCCTTAGGGGACTGGAGAAACAGGTAGCGTCGCGCGATGACGACCCAATGACCAACAACCAACACTGAAATCATGACGGACAACACTGCATCCATAGCCAATACCACAGCAGTCAGTGCAAGCAAATGCAACAGCGTCCCCAGCGCAATCAGAACCGGGGACGGGAAGATATCAAGCTGGTTATTCTGGAATGCCATCCAAAATAATATTGACGATACGAACTAGCTCAGGATCCTCAGGCACTGCATTGCGCATTACCCAACTAAATATGTCCTGATCTTCACATTCCAGCAGCTTCTCAAAACGCTGCTGATCTTCAAAGGACTGATCTCGAAAATGGTTTTCGAGAAACGGGATCAACAAAACATCCAGCTCTAACATTCCGCGGCGGCAGTGCCAACCCATTCGCCTAATATCTCTTTCTGAATACATCGCAGGCCTGTTCCATATCAGTTTTTTCGGGCCGCCATCATAGCATAGAAGGCGGTTTTGGTACTGTAACAATTCTCACACAAAAAATAGGACTTTTTCCTATACCACCCTCCCATTGTGAGGACTATAGTGTGCGTCATGATTGGATAACGAAAGGATTCGTTGGCGGTGATGGATGCACCGTTCAATCCATAAACATACGGAAAAGTGTGCCAGCATGGATTGCTGAAAGAAGGCCCTGAAGCAGGAAGCTTACAGGGCCTTTTTAATGGGCAGAAACAAACACCTATTTAAGATCGGATGAACGACTCGCCGTTCATCCAATTTCCCTCAACGTCCTGAACGAATATCCAACTCAACTCGACGATTAGCAGCTCGACCTTTTTCGGTTTCATTGCTGGCTACTGGCTTCTTTTCTCCCTTGCCCTGAGTTTTTATCCGCACTCGCTCAACCCCTACCTTCTCCAAATAGCGCGCGACTGCTGCTGCACGATCATTGGACAACCGCTGATTGTAGCCCTCCTTTCCTTTGCTATCGGTATGACCAGTTACCAATAACTGGGTCTGATCAAATTTAGTCAACACCCCTGCAACCGATTTCAGCACTGGAAGAAAGCTCTTCTCCAACGCCGTCGAATCACTGGCAAAGGTGATATTGCCGGGCATGACTAATTTTATACCACCACCAACACGCTCCACCCTGACACCGCTATCAGCCAGTTGCTCTTTCAGCGCGACTTCCTGCTGTTTCATATAGTGATCTACGCCACCTCTCATGCTGCCACCCATAGGGCCCGTCAATGGCTGCGCCTGATTGCTCGAGGGCAACCCCATCACAGCGCGGATCATGGCATTTGCCTGAGCACTTTCGCTAGCCTGCTGTTTCTCATAGACATAGGGATCAGGATTCGCAGCACACCCAAACAACAATACCGATAATACCGATAATACCGATAATACCGACACACCCCACCAAGCCGACCTATTCAACATCACGCCCAACCTTTCTTTATCAAACATGGGTACCCAACGCCGGGTAGCTCAACTGTTCTCGACCAATTTCGCACGAATCAATTTTTTATCCATCTTGCCAACGCTAGTTTTTGGAATTTCCTGAACAAAATCAAAACTACGCGGAAGCGCCCAGTCTTTGATTTCTCCGCCGTCAACAAACTGCTTCAAATGCTCGGCCAGTTGCTCTGCAGTGATACCAGCGTCAGCAACAACAAGGGCGTGCGGTCGCTCTTCCCAGCGCTTATCTGCCACACCTACAACAGCGACCTCACGCACTTGCGGATGTCTGCTGATGAGACTTTCTAGCTGTAGCGAAGAGATCCACTCCCCACCCGACTTGATAACATCTTTGATGCGATCACGAATCTGGATATATCCACGGTCATCAACACTAGCCACATCACCGGTGTGCAGCCACCCCCCCGACCAGAGCTCTTCACTCCGTGCCTCATCATTGAGATATCCTTGAGTTAACCAGGGTGCCCTGACTTGAATCTCACCCACCTCATCATTGTCCCGAGCCACTTCTATGCCGCTACTGTTTATCACCCTCAGATCTACCATTGGCGCAGCTAGTCCAGTCTTCAAGCAGTAGTTCAGACGCTGCTCTTCTGGACCTTCGCGAAGGTCTTTAGATAACCGGGTTGTAGTAAGAATCGGACAAGTTTCGGACATACCATAGGCCGATAGAATCGATGCACCCAGCGCCAAAGCCTGCTCTGCCAATCCGCGAGGAAAAGCTCCGCCACCTATCAAAACCGTCCAACGACTCCAATCGACCTGGCTGGCTCTGTCACAGCTAACTAACATCTGCAAAATAGTGGGAACACAATGGGAGAACGTCACGCCCTCACGCTCGATTAAATCCACCAAAGCATTGGGATCATAGCGCCCCGGGTAAACTTGCTTAGCACCCAGCAAGGTTGCCACATAAGGCACACCCCAAGCATGCACATGAAACATGGGAGTTATGGGCATGTACACATCTTCTGATCGTAGACAGCCACAACCTTCATAGCCCCCCAGTGTTGCCATGGTAGCCAAAGTATGAAGCACCAATTGCCTGTGGGTAAAATAGACCCCCTTCGGGTTGCCAGTAGTACCCGTTGTATAAAAAGTAGTGGCAACACTGTCTTCATCAAAGTCGGCGAAGCTATAACTGCTTGAAGCATCTGACATCAGCGCCTCATAGCTACCAAAAAGATCGGCACTTAGCTGATAGTCACCGGCCGCCCCCTGCTCTTCGATGGTGACATAACCTTTGACCGTTTCGACACGAGGCGCTACGCCTTCCAGTATTGGAATAAAATCCTGATGAACGATTATAAAATCATCCTCAGCATGATTGATGGTATAGAGAATTTGCTCCGGTGCCAGACGCACATTGACGGTATGAAGCACCGCACCGATCATCGGAATGGCGAAAAAGCATTCCAGATAGCGATGGCTATCCCAGTCCATCACCGCCACCGTGTCGCCTGCACTAACACCAGCTTCTGTTAACAGATTAGCCAGCTTACACACCCGCCCAAAAAAATCACGGTAGCTATAACGTAGTTTGTCCGCGTATACGATCTCCTGATCGGGCGCAGACTCCACACCCGACATCAACAAGCGCTTTATCAGCAGTGGATAACTATAGGCAGAGGGAGTCGGTTTGATAATTTTTGTTTTCATCGGTTGTTTTCTTTTTAGTTCTAATATCAACAGATTTGAATAACAGAGTAGCTTAAATCGGAGTCTGTACTTTAACAGCCACAATAGCCACTATGGAAGCGGCTCCCGATTCCGAAAACCAGTAGAATAAACAGCGACGCAGGCCCGATATTATCTGGTAATTCACGCAGTTTACTCTAGTATCAATATGCAACTACTTATAGAATGTGTTCAGATTGACATCCACGCTACGCGCTTTTTCCTGAGGAGATTTCGTTGTCTCATTTACCCGTTATCATTGGATTTGGGGGCATTAACCCAGCAGGCAGATCCTCTTTTCACCACGCATATCGACGCATAATTCTCGACAACATCAATGAAAAAGACGCCAACCAAACCTTGCTTGGCCTGACCACATTGATGAATTTGGTCCATAGCCAAGATGGCCAACTCGTTGACCACAATGACAAACCACTCAGTCAGCAAGAGATCATCTCCAAATACAGGCAACAGGTACTCGATAACACGCTGATTCGTCATATCCACCCAGATTGTTTCGATGTAGAACACCTGGTGTTCAACCAACCTGCTCATATCACCTCGGTGGGTGAAGAGTGCAAATTCACCCTACGTAAGCGCCACCTCCCTGCTCATATCCCGGAAGAGTGGAAAATCGAAGATATCGGCTTGGGCATGGTCGAGGTCAACATACTGGGCACCACCGACCTAATCTTCAAAGATTACAAACGCGCCCTGGTCCAAAGCGCCGGTCAACTTCCTACTGGATTCAAACCAGGCAATCTGTACCAATCCCGCAGCCATCCGCGCAATTTGCAGATGACTGTATACAGCGCATCAGATGCAATCAATTCCACCGGCATCCCCTGGGAACAGATCCGCTCCATGCTGCCACCGGACCAAATTGCGGTATACGCGGGCAACTCCATCGGCCAACTGGATGATCCTGGCTTTGGCGGACTGATCAAATACCCCTCCATCGGCAAGCGCACCAGCTCCAAGAACATGCCTTTAGGCTACGGTCAGATGCCGGCCGATTTCGTCAACGCATACCTATTAGGCAATCTCGGCGCTACCGGCTCATCTCTGGGAGCTTGCGCGACCTTCCTGTACAACCTGCGCACTGGCGTCAATGACATAAAAAGTGGGCGCCGCCAACTGGTGCTGGTCGGTGGAAGTGATGCTCCAATCACCCCGGAAATTCTGGAGGGATTCCGGGCGATGGGAGCACTGGCCGAAGATAAAGACCTGCTTGCTTTAGATAATCTACAAGAACTAGACGCCGGGGATTACCGCAAAGCGTCTCGCCCCTTTGCCAACAACTGTGGTTTCACCATGGGTGAATCGTCACAGTACATCGTATTATGCAGCGATCAGCTAGCCATAGACCTGGGGGCACAGATATTTGGAGCGGTACCTGATGTTTACATCAATGCCGATGGCTTCAAAAAATCGATCTCTGCACCCGGCGTCGGAAATTACATTACCATGGGCAAGACTGCCGCGCTGATTCGCAGCATGCTCGGCGAAGAATCACTGCAACATCGCAGTTTTGTCCAGGCACACGGCACCAGCACGCCACAAAATCGAGTCACCGAATCCCACGTAATCAATGAAACCGCCAAGGCTTTTGGTATCCAAAACTGGCCCGTCGCGGCGATGAAATGCTACCTCGGTCACTCTCAGGGCACGGCAGGCGGAGACCAGCTAAGCATGTCTTTGGGTACGTGGGCCTATGGCTTTATTCCTGGCATTGCCACTCTGAATTCAGTCGCCGAAGATGTTCACGGCAGCAATCTACGTTTTGAACAGCAGCATATCGAGGTCGGCACCCAAGGCATGGACTCTGTGATCCTCAATTCCAAAGGATTTGGCGGCAACAATGCCAGCGCAGCGGTACTCGCTCCCCATATCAGCATGGAATTACTTGCGAAAAAACACGGTAAAGCCCAGATCAATAGTTATATGGACCGCCTCCAAGAAGTCAGCGCCACTGCAGCTGAGTACGATCAGGAAGCCAGCATGGGCGACAACAAACCCACCTATCTTTTCGGACACAACGTACTGGATGGTGACGCTTTAAGTATCAACGACAAGGAGATACGCGCGCCGGGATATGAACTTCCGATCAGCCTGGAGGTCGATAATCCCTATAAGGAGTTCTGTAAGTAACCCCCCCAATTACCCGAAGAGGGAGCGGCCTGATGAGCATTCAAATTCTGAAAAAACACTGCAGAAACTGGATTGCTAGCATCGCCGCTTCGCTTGTCATCACAGGGTGCGCAGGCCTGCCAGATGTTAAACACGGCGAAATCTTACTCGACACCAAACGCCACCTGCTTTGTTACAACACCCCTTACGACTGCTACGATCTTAGCCTCATCCTCGCCCATTTTGAACGAGACCGAATATTAAGACTGCATGACCTAGACCCATGGGACTACAGCCAACTTGACTCAGTTACAGAGTTTGTGGACCTGTTAACCAAACCCAGAGACGGCCAGCATCCTCAACAGATCAGCAAGTTTATCTACCGCCTGCATGCCAATAAACAGAATATTGAATCCTGGACTCTACTTTATGAAGAAAACGTAATGCGCGGGCAAGGCTACGGATCAAGTAACCTGTGATCTTTAAAGACAGAGAATTGATAAACTACTTTTCAATAACTGGTTCATGATAGCCTCACGAGACTCTTCCCTGAGCGACGCCAGCTCTTCAAATACCACGGGAATATTAGCGGGACTATTGATCTCCCCTTGATGCCCTAGCAGCGGCATATCCGGCGCATCTGTTTCCAACACCCAGGCATCCAGCGGTAACTCAACTACCTGCCTTCGCAGTCGCTGTGCTCTCGGATAGGTTATAGCGCCCCCAACACCCAACTTGAAACCTAATTGAATATAATGTTCGGCTTGCTGCTGACTACCAGAAAAAGCATGGACAATCCCCGCCCTCGGTAATTTGAACTGCCGCAACAGTTTTAACACTTGGTCGTGAGCTTTCCGAACGTGTAGCAACACCGGCAAATCAGCCTCTTTGGCGATCGCCAGCTGAGCAGAAAAAAGCTGAATCTGCTCGTCCATTTTTTCGGTTCCATGCCAGAAATCTAATCCGATCTCAGCCACCGCAACGGCATCATATTCCAATAACATCGATCGCAACTGAACCAAGTGCTCGGGCCGGTGCTGATCAAGAAAGCAAGGATGCATTCCCAACCCAAAATGCCAACCATCCTGAGCCTCACAAAGAAGAGACAAGCGCTGCCAATCTGCAGCAACCACACCGGGGATTAAAAGGTTTCGAACCCCCTGCCGTTGACACTCTTCCCAAATAGCTTGGCGGTTGTCGTCAAAACATTCGAAATCAAAATGGCAATGTGTATCAAAGAAACTTTCTGACTGCATAGCCCTGCTCATCCAACCTTCAGTTGATCATCACTACAGCCTTTGGTGGTTTTTCGTCTTCGCACATTCAGCAATTAAGCGGAAAACCATCCATTTCCCGCCCGAATCCATTCAAGCCCCCGATATTCACTGGCCTGAAGCAGAAAAACAAGTTGGCATACCAATTGCTACATAGAGATGGGATTCAACGAAGCTTTTGCTTCGCACCCATTTTCCGTTGTGCTTGTGATTTGAGCAAATTTTCCGGGGCCTTTTGGCCCCGGCTTTTTATCTGCTCACAATATGATGGAGAAATTAACTAGAAAGAGATCGAAAGAAAAACTAGCGGAATCAAAACAGACAACAAAGCACTAAGTTAAGCAACGGATTCGTAGATTGCCTGGCTACGATAGATAGCACGAATCATCCAGACTAGCATCCCCGCCATACACAAAATCCCACCAGGTAAATAAGCCAACCAAGTATCGAAAGTAACTACCAACATAATCCCCACCGCGATATAGAAAAATGGCAGATACTCATAAACCTTCTCTGGAAAAAGCACCCGCCCCTGCCGGTTACTCACTTCCTTCCTACTGTTCTTGCGCCGGTACGCTGAACGCATAACCCACACAGCAGAACCCGCTGTATAAAACAACGCGCCAGACAGGTAGGTCAATGGAGAGTCCAGTGCTATCACCACCAATATCCCAATCACAATATATACATAAGGGAGCACTTCGTACACCGGCTTTTGGATAACCAAAACTGAATCCTCAACTATTTACATCTTCTATCGGTTGAAACATGCATTTCTTGTACCAATAGATAAGCTATTGATTTTTATTAGTTAAAAACCACAACAAAAGAACCCACAAAACACAATGTAAAAAATACTGACATCAAATTTAAACTGACGATTAAAAACCGGCATAAAAATTGATATAAGAGCTATTAGTTATATGCACTGTAAGATTTTTTCAACAATTAGAATGGGTTATAGAGTACAGTGAAACCCAATGCGTCAAAATTATTGACAAAAAATAGAAACGAACGTTTTAACCGCAAATCAGAAGCCTTTAAGCCCGATAATTTATCAAGAAACTCTCACCCGAACTATAAACACGAACGAGGTCTTTCTGGGATCTAGAAACGATTTCCCCTGCAAGGAAGCATTCCAAACAGGGAAGTATTAGCTACACGTCAAACCAGGTTAATGCTCACGGGTGGCTCTAAACTGAATATCAGGCCAGCGCTCCTCTGTAAGGGTCAGATTTACTCGCGTTGGCGCCAAATAGGTCAGCAAACCACTGCCATCGATAGATAGATTATCATGGCCTTTACGCTGAAAATCAGCCAACATTTTATCGTCAGAACACTCAACCCAACGGGCAGTCTGAACACTGATGGGCTCATACAAACATTCCACCTTGTATTCATCCTGCAAACGATACACCACAACATCAAACTGAAGTTGTCCCACTGCACCTAGAATAAGATCGTTGTTCTTAAAAGGCTGAAACAGCTGCACAGCGCCCTCTTCCGACAACTGTTGCAAGCCTTTTTGCAACTGTTTGGTTCGCATTGGGTCTTTGGCCCGTACACGCTTAAACATTTCAGGTGCAAAGTGGGGGATACCTGTGAATTTCAGGCTTTCTCCCTCAGTAAACGTATCGCCGATCTGTATGGTACCGTGATTATGCAAACCGATTATGTCACCCGACCAGGCTTGCTCGACATTTTCACGATCTCCTGCCAAGAAGGTTACTGCATCGGCAATCTTCACGTCTTTACCAATTCGGTTGTGACGCATCTTCATACCCCGGTTATAGCTTCCCGAACAGATTCGCATAAAGGCAATGCGATCACGGTGTTTGGGATCCATATTGGCTTGAATCTTAAAGATAAAACCACTGAACTTGGCTTCGTCAGGAGCGACCTGACGCTCAAGGGTCGCTCGCCCTGAGGGTGCCGGTGCCCACTCAACAAAATCATTGAGCATTTCACGAACACCAAAATTCCCCAACGCTGTACCGAAATAAACAGGGGTCAGCTTCCCATCCACAAACGCCTGCTGATCAAATTCGTTGGTCGCTCCACGCACCAATTCAATCTCGTCAACAAAATCCTCGTAGAGATCACCCAGCAACTCCCGAGCTTCATCGCTATCAATTCCCTGAACCCTTATATCTTCAGGAATCGTATGCCCCATACCCGCCTGAAACTGATGGATAGTATCGGTATAAAGGTTGTACACCCCCTTAAACTGCTTACCCATATCGATCGGCCAGTTGATAGGAGCGGCATCGATTTTTAGCACCTCTTCAATTTCATCAAGCAGTTCGATAGGATCACGAATATCCCGATCGAGCTTATTCACAAATGAAAAGATCGGAGTATCGCGCAAACGACAGACCTCCATCAGCTTGATGGTCCGGTCTTCCACACCCTTAGCCCCATCGACCACCATCAATGCCGAATCAACCGCAGTCAGGGTACGATAAGTATCCTCGGAGAAGTCTTCGTGTCCGGGAGTATCAAGCAAATTAACGGTACGACCGTTGTAGGGAAACTGCATCACCGAGGACGTAATCGAGATACCGCGCTCTTGCTCCATGGACATCCAATCCGACGTCGCGTGGCGATCACTTTTTTTGCCTTTAACGGTACCTGCTTTCTGAATCAGGTTTCCGAACAACAGCAACTTCTCGGTGATTGTCGTTTTACCGGCATCGGGGTGAGAGATGATAGCAAACGTGCGTCTCTTATTGATTTCATTGACAAAATTGCTATCAGCCATACCGATTAATTCCTACTTTGTACCTAATTTTGTACCCATTCGTAAATTTCCCCCTCTTTTATTAGAGAGGGGGGCGAAAAGCGCCTATGTTATCAATTGAAAGCTTTAACAACTAACAACCGCGCTATAAATTACTGCTCCAGAATGCTTTTCAGCTCGTTCAATTGCTGCGCATAAACCTCTGGATTGTCTTTCTTGAATTTCTCCAAGTTCAAAAGCTTCCACTTCACTGAAGGGAACTTCTGATAATCGTAAATCGACCAGTCTGGCGTGAGGCGATTTAGGCTTAACAAAAAAGCCTTATCCTCTTCACTCAAACTGGCTTTTACCGTTTCGATAAGCTGAAGCCTTGTGGCCTCATAATCATCGTAACTAAACTCAATCGTCGACATGCCATCAAATTGGTTCTCAAAAGCCGTGCGCTGATCGAGTAAATGCGGATCAAGCATTTCGTGGGTTGGACGATTACTGCTCACCAACCCCAGAATAAATCCTCGCTTGATCTCGTCCGTAAAGCCTTCGTTTTCAAACAAGAGCTTTACATCAAATAAATCTCTTGGGTGCTGCCTATCAAGGGCTGCACATAGCTTGCCGCCATATAGCTGCGCCAACGGCACCAGCGGCATGGCGCAAAAAGCATCGAACTGCTCTTGGGCTGCCTCACAAAGAGGCGCTTTTTTGGGCTCACCCAGCAAGCCCCGCCCTACCATATTCACTTCAATCTTGATGAGTACACCGTGCTCATCAATTTGCAGCTTACAAACCTTATCTTTGTGTTGAACCCGTATCGATGGACGCAGCGCTTCGATACGTTCTTTAATCCTTAACAAGGCTGCATTAATGCCTTCGAGCGTTTCATTCCGCTCAGCGATCTCGACATAGGTTAAGTCGATATCCACTGACAGCCTTGGCATATCCCGTACAAAGAGATTGATCGCCGTGCCGCCATGCATGGCAAAGCATGTTTCTTTGGCGACTTCGGGCAACACGTCCAAAAGAAGCCCCACCTGCTTTTTATAGGCTTCATTCATGAACAGCCTCCAGCTCTTTTGGCACCGTTATCTGGTACTTCGACACATAAACACCGTCATTCACGATAGCGCGTTTACCTGAGCCCAAATCAACCTTATCGAGGTTGATATAGCTAAGCCATTCATGGCCTGCCTTATCTGCCAAGTACAAAAACAGGCGTTTTACCTTCACGGAAGTACAACCTTCCAGCAATTTTTGAACGCTGGCTGGCCTTAGATTGTTTAGCCCTTCCATCAACTCAAACGCTTCCAAAAGTGGTTGCGACTTAGGAGCCATATAAAGGCACTCCATGACCGCTCGTGCGGGGCTGGATACTTTTACTTTAAAGCCTTTATGCTCTATTTCTACCAAGCCAAGCTCTGGTGGTAAAAACGATGTCAGCTTACAGTCCACACTGACACCCCAATCCCGCTTTTTAAACCAAAGTGGCAAACTGTCTTCCTTGCCACCAAAGAGCTGCACCGCCTTGGCAGACAGCTCCAGATAATGCACTTTGCCCTGCATGGATAACGCGGTTTTAGCGGCTGGATGCACGGATAGACCTAACTGGCTTTGTAAGGCATAGATGCCGCCCAAATAGTCCACCTGATCACTATGACGTATTAGCGCCCCTGTACCGATAGAATCAAACCACTGGCTGCGCTTATAGCGTTTCTGCAAATCAAGGCTGTAACCCTGATCAGCAAGCCATGCCGAAGAAAGCACGACGCCCAAAGGCTGAGTGCTGAGCAAATGGTTTAATTTTGACTCGTTTTCGGTACTCATAGTACCAATCTAACTCACTTTTTAAACTATATCAATCGAAAGGTTTATATTTTCTATTTTTTGGGTACTTTAAGTACCTAAAAAAAGGGTATTTTAAACTAAGAGCGGCTTTGCCGCCTCCTTTGTCGCCATTTAGACCAGAGGGATCAATGGCACTTTTGGGGCTCAGCCTTGGTGATATCAGGAGACAAGATACGCGAAGCATGAGCGTTTACGGCCATAGGCCGCTGAGCCCCAAAAGTTCGGGAGTTAAGCCCCTGCCGCAGCAGGGGCTATTCCGATTAGTGGTTCCAAAATATATGAACTTCGCGGTATCCCGTCTCAATGGTGAAGATGTCACCGCCCAGCTCCAAATCACGCCCCATTTTTTCATAGTCGATATAAAACGCGAGGCTTTCGGGAATCTCGGTTGTATCGGTTGTTAGCTCTTCGGCAAAGTCGGCTACGCTTTCATGGCAACCAGCATAGTTTTCTTCCATAGCCTTTTTCGCTTCGTCAACCGTAGAAAAATGACTTAGCAATTCGGCGGCTATTTCGCCGTGCTCCTCAATAAAACACGCGATTTCGTGCGCGCTCTGAATACCTTCATACTCAGACAGGCTATAAGAACCATAACCCTCATAATCATGGATTGCCCACTCCTCTGCATCCTCTTCGGGGCTGGATTCCAGCATCTCGTTTATTTGATCCTGAATGTCGTCAATATCGTCTGTAGCATCAATCCAAACGCCGTGAAGCTTGCCGTTGTTGTACGCTGCCAAACACGCCACATAAATTCTGATTTCTTCGTTCATGTCTTTGTCTCCTTAATCTTAAAAACACATCCCCTTTTGGGGTTGAAAACCCCAGAAAAAGGAGCGAGCCGAAAGACCAAGAGAGGCGAGCGTAAAATCACATGTTTTGGCGGAATCCAGACAGGGGGAACCACCCTGCCTGCACAAGCCTGAACTTGAGAAGGTGCGGAAGGCAGGGGGATGTCTTGATGGAGACAAGTTATGTGATATTTTTACGTATACCCAAAAGGGGAAATAAAAACAGAAAAGCGAACACGTTCAGTGTTCCCGCCTTCAGCTTCTTTAAGCCAAGCGCAGCGAAAACTTCTAAAGCCATTCAAAACAGCCGTGCTTTTGCACTGCCAGCATCTTTCTATCAATCAGTAACCACCTGACCTAAGACCATAAACAGCACTGCCTTTTAGGGATCCTGTGATTAAGTCCTGTTTATTGAACAATATCGCTCATCAAAGCCATTCGGCCGCATGATCGCCATCATTTGCTCGTTTTTTGATCAT
>JAPHRD010000107.1 GCA_026196225.1 Motiliproteus sp. | reverse complement strand
TCTGAATGCTGCCGTAATGTTCCTCGACAATGCTGTAAACCAGGGATAGCCCCAGACCAGTACCTTTGCCGGGTTCTTTGGTGGTGAAAAAGGGCTCAAACAGATGGCCCTGAAGATGTTCAGGGATACCGCAGCCTTCGTCTTCAACGGTCACGATGAGATTATCGGGTGTGCGCTGGGCGTCGATGCGAATGGGTTGTCCGGGCTTGGATGCGTCGGCAGCATTGCTGAGCAGATTAACAAATACCTGTAGTAATCGCTGTGAATCTCCCTGGACAATGCAGTCACTGCTAACCAGGTTGATAAAGTGTAGCTGTTTGCCACGCTCATCCAGTCGCACAAGGCTGATGGCATCGTTGATACAGTCGTTCAATGAGAAAAGGCTATGTTCTTGGAGCTTGCTGTGATGCCCGGAGTGGGCAAAATTCATCAATGATTTGACGATGCGGTCGATACGGTCGGTCTGTTCAAGTATCTGTTCACCGGTTTCCAGTACCAGATTGTCTTCGGTTTCATACCGCAGATTCTGCGCCAAACAGGCGATTCCGGTGATGGGATTGCCGATCTCGTGGGCGACGCCAGCAGCTAATCGGCCAATGGATGCCAGGCGTTCGCTATGTACCAATTCGTCGGATAGCATCTGAGTTTCTGTCTGGTCTTCTACCAAAATGACCTGGCTGCAGAACTCGCTGTTATCGCTAGTGCTTTCGCGATCGTCGATAACTGCTTTGTGCAGGCTGTACCAACGAGGGGATCCGTTCAGCGACAGCTGTTGATTGTGATGATGGGAATCGCTCTGTTGGGCAAAACTTAGCAGTAGCTCACCCCAAGGAGCGGGAAGATTGGCCAAATCCTGTCCGATAGTCTGGCTGTGATCGAGGCCGGTAAAGCGTTCAAGTTCGGTGTTCCACAGCAGGATGTCTTGGTTGCGACCGACCGAACAGACGCCAACCGGCAGTTTTTGCAGAGTCTGGCGGTGATAGCGCCGAAGTTCGTCCAGTTCTGCGGCCAGTCCGGTCAGACGGTCATGGTAATTCTCGAGATGGTTTTCCAACAGCGGGATGTTACGGCTACGGAAGTGGTTGGCTGCATTGGTCTCCTCTTCAGGAGATAGTAAGGCGATCGCTTCTACTGGTCCTAGTAGTGCCGAGAGGTTGGTTTCCAATCGGTCTCGAAGTTGACTCAAGGCTTGGGGGCGACTTTCGTCCTCCTTCAGCTGCAGGTCATCCAACGCTTGTTTTACTTCTCTAGAGGCCGCGATAACCCCGATTCTGGGGGACAAGGCATCCACCAATTGTTGGCTGTTGGTGATGGTCAGCTGCTTGCCTTGGGGGCGATGCAGAGCGTTAAGGGCGCAGGAATTTGCTGCGTGGAGCTCTTCTTCGCTGGGTTTGAATAGCATGGAGATCAGCACAAAGATGCCAATGTTTGAAGCCAGGGAATAGATAGCAGCCAGGTGCCAAGGGGTTTCGCTAAGATCAAAACCAAGGGCGTTGGTTTGCTCGGAAATTAGCGGTAACAGCATGGTGACCAACCAGATGCCGATGCCGGTTGTTACCCCAAGAATAAAGCCCAATCGGCTACCGCCGGGCCAGAACAGCGTAGCTAACAGGCCGGGCAGGAATTGCATAAAGGCAACAAAGCCAGCCAATCCCAGTTGCGAAAGATCGCTGTCGCGACCGAGGGCAATATAGAACAGATAGCACAGCAGGGTGATGATCAGGATTACGGCGCGGCGTGCCCAAATCAGTCGCTCGTAAAGGTAATCATCGGCATGGTTTTGATAAAAGGGCAGGAACAAGTGGGTGATGACCATGCCCGACAAAGCTATTGCGCTGACGATGATAATTCCGCTTGCAGCCGATAAGCCGCCGATAAAAGCGAGGCCAGTGAGGAATGTCGAACCCTGCTGTATCCCTAAAAACAAGCTGAAATATTCGGGGCTGCTAGCCAGTTCCAATTTGATGCCGGCCCATAGAATGGGGGGGATTGCGATCGCCATTAACAGCAGGAACAGTGGGAATCCCCAGCTGGCTTTGGCCAGTGCTTTAGGGTTGAGGTTCTCGGTGAATAGCATATGGAACATGTGAGGCATGACGATGGCGGAGGTGAAGAACGCCAACAACAGCGTGCGCCAGGCCTCATCGTCCAGGGGCGAATAGCGAAAGCTGAGGTCGTCCATGTTGGCGGCCAGCCACTGCTCTAATCCGCTGTTGCCGTCAAAAACGACAAACAGACAGTAGAGACTGATGGTGCCTAGGGCCAACAGCTTGATCAATGACTCTAGCGCCATCGCTACTACCAGTCCCTCGTGTTTGTGGCGAATAGAAGGGTGGCGAGCTCCAAATAGAACCGCGAACACCGCAATCAATGCACAAAATCCAAAGGCGATACGGTCGGCGGATACGTCCGAGTTAAGAATATGAATGGTATCGGTGACCGCGCGGATCTGGATCGACAATAGCGGCATTGACGCCAGCACCATCAGCAGGGTGACAAATGACCCTGCGGGTTGGCTGCGAAAGCGAAAGGCAAACAGATCAGCGATAGACCGCAATTGGTAGGTGCGGGTGAGTCTAAGCAATGGGAACAGCAGAATTGGCGCCAGAATAAAACTGGCCGAGGCGCCGATATAGGAGGCTAGAAAGCTGTAGCCGTAGTCGTGGGCCAGGCCGATTGCACCGTAGAAAGTCCAGACGCTGGCGTAAACCCCCAGTGACAGGATATACACCAGTGGGTGCTGTACCAGCCGGTTGGGTAGCCAGCCCCGATCGGTGATATAGGCGGTTCCGAACAGGAACAGCATATAAGCAAATCCCACCAGAAAAAGCTGGCCAAGACTAAAACTCATCGCGTCCTCTACGGTGTACCACCCAGGCGGTCAACAGAATTACCAGCAGCCAATAGACAAAGGGTTGGTACCAGCTGTCGCTACTGCTTTCCCAATGGTCGATTACCAGCGGCGATAGTAGGTAGCTGCCGATAACCAGAACTGTAATCAAGCGATAGATATGCATGGTGCTATAGCTCTATCGGTGGGACGGTAAGTTGTTTGGGTAGGGCTTGGATATTCCAGTGTTCGATGCCCCATTGCAGTAATTGAGTGGATGACTCCTGAGCCAGAGATGCGGGTGGTTGCAGCCCCAGCACCTGCATTGCCTTAAAGGTAGCGATATGCGGCTGGCCTTTGTCTAATGCGGTGGCATAGGTTTGTTTGCTCAGTTTCTGTCCCTGCTCATTTACCATCACAGGAATATGAGCATAACAGGGTTGCGGGTATCCGAGTAGCTGCTGCAGGTATAGCTGGCGTGGAGTTGAATCCAGCAAATCGCTGCCGCGAACGATATGGGTTATCTGCTGCTCAGCATCGTCGCAGACCACGGCCAGCTGATAGGCGAACAATTTGTCTTTGCGGCGAATCACAAAATCGCCACAGTGTTGTTGCAGCTGTTGCTGTTGTGTTCCCTGAATGCGGTCATTAAAACGGATGGGCTGGTCGTCTGTTTTCACGCGGATAGCATGGGGCCTATCAATACAGTTCTGTCGATCTCGACAAAATCCATCGTATACCGGCCCCCTTTCAGCAATCTGTTGGCGTGAGCATTGGCAGCGATAAGCCAGTTGCTGTTCCGACAGCTGTTTGATCAGGGCTTGGTAGTGGTCGTGACGCTCACTTTGATAGCGTACCGAACCGTCCCAATGGAGGCCATAGGCTTCCAGAGTTCGGAGGATATCGTCGGCAGCACCTTCAATTTCCCGTGGAGGATCGAGATCTTCCATCCGAACCAGCCAGCGACCATTATGGTGACGAGCATCAAAATAGCTAGCCAGAGCGGCAAGCAGGGAGCCGAAATGGAGAGGTCCGGTAGGAGAGGGGGCGAAGCGACCGATGTAGATGAGAGGCGTTGAAGATGAGCGGGATCCAGGGTGGTCCGATACTGACATCTAGCGTAGCCTCTCGGTCGACGAGCCAGTGTACTCTGTACCGTTTTGCCGGTACAGAGTGCCTGCATTAGCCGCCCAGTTGCTTCTCTTTGATCTCTGCCAGGGTCTTGCAGTCAATACAAAGTGTGGCAGTTGGGCGTGCTTCCAGACGGCGAATGCCGATCTCGATTCCGCAAGATTCGCAGAATCCATAGTCGTCGGATTCGATCAACTCAAGCGTGTCGTTGATCTTTTTAGTCAGCTTGCGTTCGCGATCGCGGGTGCGCAGTTCGAGACTGAATTCCTCTTCCTGGCTGGCCCGATCGCTGGGGTCTGCGAAGTTGGCGGCATCTTCCTGCATATGGTGGATGGTGCTGTCGACCTCTTCCATCAGCTCTCGCTTCCAGGCGTTCAGTATATTTCTGAAGTGCTGTTTCTGTTCTTCATTCATATACTCCTCGCCCTTCTTGATCTCATAGGGCGAGTAGTGCTTTTTAAGGGACTCTTTTAATTCCGGCATAGTCGTGCCTCACATGCTCTATAAACTGTTGCGGCGTCCCGCCGCACTTTTTACTTATTATCCCGCTGATCTCAGTGGATAATTTTGGTAGTATTTTTCCGCTATATACCATGAAAATCAGGCGCAAAAAGCTACCAGATCTAATGCCGTTGTACCAGCCTGAAAGAGAAAAAAATAGCTGATTAATCGGCAATACAACACACTATTTCTAGACTATATCGGCCAAGTTGTACATTGGTATAACAGATATAGGGCTTTGTTTGGGTTCACTTAAGGGGTTTACATGAGGTTTGAGTTTCCGTTACAGCAGGGTGTTTTGCTGCGCCGTTACAAGCGATTTATGGCGGATATTCTGCTTGATGATGACAGTCAGCTGACCGCCCATTGTCCCAATACCGGCTCTATGAAGAACTGTAATACCCCCGAAAGTCGGGTGTGGTTTTGGGACTCGAAAAATGAAAAACG
Source organism: Motiliproteus sp. (assembly GCA_026196225.1). GTDB lineage: Bacteria > Pseudomonadota > Gammaproteobacteria > Pseudomonadales > Balneatricaceae > Motiliproteus. The sequence continues at coordinate 23,957 of JAPHRD010000107.1, read as the reverse complement.
CAAGTATCCCCATACTTGGGAACTGGTGGAAATAGATCATCAGCACTGGGCCTGTATCAATACCGGGCGTGCAAACAAGTTAGTGGTGGAGGGTATCGAATCGGGGGTTATTGAAGAGCTACAGGGTTACCAAAAAATCCGTACCGAAGTGAAATATGGAGCGGAAAACAGCCGAATCGATATCCTATTGGAAGGTGTTGAGCAATCTTGCTACGTAGAAGTTAAAAACGTTACCTTGCTGATGGAAGATGGAATCGGTGCCTTTCCCGATGCAGTAAGTGCACGTGGGACAAAGCACCTGCGCGAGCTGGCCGCAGAGGTGGAGAAAGGGAACCGAGCCGTACTGCTCTATTGCGTAGCCCACACCGGAATAGAACGGGTAGTACCGGCCGATCATATCGATTCGGAGTACGGTCAAGAGTTACGCAAGGCTGTTGCCTCAGGTGTCGAGGTTTATGCCTATCGCACCGATATTCAGGTGGAGGGTGAGGCGCCCTCAATTACGCTAAAGGACTCGCTTGAGGTTGATCTGAGTATGCCGCCAGATCAACCATAATCTGTTGGTCTTGGATGCGGTATTCGATCGGTTTCAGATGATCACCCAGGCAGGGGCCTTGGACACACTGGCCGTTTTCGATCAGAAACAGAGCCCCGTGGGTGGCGCATTGAATCAGCTCCCGATCGGCATCTAGAAATTGGTCTGGTTGCCACTCCAGGTTGACGCCGCGATGAGGGCAGCTGTTGTGATAGAGGTAGACCGTACCCTGTTTTTTGATCGCAATGATCGCCAGCTGTTTCAGGCTAAAACCGCGGGCCTGACCTTCTTCAATCTCATCCAGACGACAGAGTGTTTGCAAAGGGTTGCCCTCATATTTGGTTTAAGTCAATTTCAACTATTGTCTCTGACTAGGGAGGCTGACACAATCGTTGCATTATCCGCCGTTGAAGTAATTTCAGGCCTATCCACAGACAAGCTTATCCGGGAGTAAAGATGGCTCACCACAGTAACGTTGAATTTGTACCTCTAAATATTGCGGTTTTGACGGTATCCGACACCCGTTCTTTTGAGAACGATACATCGGGTCAGGCATTGGTGGACCGCCTGGAAGCAGAAGGGCATAAGCTTGGAGACCGTGCCATCGTCATCGACGATGTTTATAAATTGCGCGCCCAGGTTTCTAAGTGGATTGCCGACGAAAACATTCAGTCCGTGGTCATTACCGGTGGCACCGGCTTTACCGATCGTGACAGCACTCCAGAAGCGTTGATCCCGCTGTTCGACAAGCAGATCGAAGGTTATGGCGAACTGTTCCGTCAGATCTCTTTTGAGCAGATCGGATCCTCTACGGTGCAGTCCCGTTCTGTAGCGGGTGTTGCCAACCGTACGGTGATCTTCTGCATGCCAGGCTCAACCAATGCCTGTAAGACCGCCTGGGATGGCATTATCAAAGAACAGCTGGATGCCCGTCACCGTCCCTGTAACTTTGTCGAAATGGTAGCTTTGAAGCCCGTTGATACCGCCTGTGGTACTCGCTCATGAGAGGATGTGGTACCGATGATGGTTGCGGCTGCGAATCTCCGGGATTGACCCGTTTCGAAGACGCACTGGAAAATCTCCTAAGTTATGCCGAGAAAGTCACAGCCACGGTCACTGTGCCGTTGAATCAGGCCCTCGGAAAAGTGTTGGCCGAAGATCAATGTTCAGTGGTCAATGTCCCGCCCAACGATAACAGCGCGATGGACGGTTACGGTGTCAATGTGGCCGATCTGGTGGGTGGTGACCGCTGCCAGTTGTCGATCAGTCAGCGCGTTCCCGCTGGCGCAGATCCACAACCTCTCAAACCAGGGACGGCGGCACGTATCTTTACCGGCGCCAAGATTCCAGAAGGCTGTAATGCGGTTATCAAGCAGGAAGATTGCGAAGCCCTTGGGGGTGTTGTGGATCTTCCCACCGCTGTTAAAGATGGCCAGAATATTCGTTTGCTGGGTCAGGATATCGAAGCCGGCGCGGTAATTATGGCCGCTGGAACGCGCCTGCAACCCCACCACTTAGGGGTGTTGGCCAGTGTCGGTATTGCCGAAGTAGCGATCTATCAGCCGCTAAAAATTGCCGTGCTTTCCACCGGCGATGAGTTGGTGGAGCCTGGTGACGAACTGGCGCCGGGGCAAATCTACAACTCTAACCGTTACACTCTCACCGGTTTGGTGCAGGGCTTGGGCATGGAGTTGGTGGATCTGGGTATCGTCGCCGATACTGCTGAAGCCACCGAGGAGGCCTTGCTCAGGGCTGCATCCGAAGCGGACGTTATCGTCAGTAGTGGCGGAGTGTCCGTTGGCGAAGAGGATCATATCAAAGGGGCTGTTGAGAAGCTGGGAAGTCTTAATTTGTGGCGGATGGCGATCAAGCCGGGCAAACCCTTCGCCTATGGTAATGTTCAGGGTAAACCGTTTTTAGGACTGCCAGGAAATCCTGCGGCAGTGCTGGTTTCCTTCAATATTCTTGCTCGCCCCTATCTGTTGAAGATGCAGGGGGCTGATGAGATTTTCCCTATCAGTTATCGCGCGCCCATTATTTTGAACCGCAAGGCTCAGATTCGAAAAGAGTTTATGCGCGCCCGTATGGTGCAAGAGCAGGGGCAGGTACGGATCGAACCCTATTCCAACCAGAGTTCCGGGGTGCTTTCTTCAGCAGTCTGGGCCAATGGCTATGCCATTATTCCCGCCAATACCGAGATCAATGAGGGCCTTGAGGTCGAGTTTGTGTCTTTTGCCGAAGTGATGAGCTAGCTGATCGGAAGCACGCTGGCCTGTCGGGTTTTGACACTCAGCAGGTCAGTTGTTGGTTTATTGCTTCTAATTCTTCCAGGCGATTGATGTTGGTAAAAAACTCTGCCTGTCCTTGATAGACCACTTCTTTAACCGGATGTTGCTTGTACCAGCGGATAACCCCGCGCCGATCTCCTTCCAAAAATTGATTCAGACTCTGTCGATATTGGGTCGGGATAATGGCGTGCAGTGGTTGCAGTCGTTCGCCGTCGTTGACCAGACTGATGGCATCGGGATTGTTACGGAATGATTGGTACAGCTGTTGGGGAAGGTCGGTGGGGATCATCGGCGTATCGCAGGGTAGTACCAACATGGCTGCATGTTTAGCGTGTTGCAGTCCCGCCTGAATACCTGCGAGTGGTCCCGGAAAATCATCATTTTTGTCGGTGACTAGGGTGTCGCTGAAATTACGATACTGGGCCTGATTGCGATTACAGCTGATGATGATATCGTCACTGAATGGTCGCACAATCTTAAGCGCATGCTCCACGAAAGGTTGATTGTTGAGTTCTACCAATCCCTTGTCTCGGCCTCCCATGCGGCTGCCACGACCGCCGGCGAGAATGAGTACACTGATGGGTAATTTTTCTGTGGTGGGCGTCAAGGCGCTACTTCCAATTCAACAGGTGTGGGCTGAAGTCTAAGTTCTCCCCCTTCGAAGTCAAGAGAACCCTCAGTGGTGTTTGATGCGTATTAAATCCCCCGGCATTTTCTGGTGATAGATCAATCTTGTTCTCGCCCGGGTTATGCGTCTGGGTGTAATACCCTATAAAAACTGTGGAGAAGTCAATTATTGCCCGTTGGCCAATTTGATTATCGTCATGTCAGTAAGGCGTCGATATTGCTATGTTGGCAACCTTTACAAGTTGCGTTTGTCACCATCGGTGTTTAAGAGCGCATCATCAAGAATTACTCTAGTCCCAGTGGGGAATTGTCATGGAATTGGTCTGTCCGGCGGGTAACTATCCGTCACTGAAAGCTGCTGTCGATAATGGCGCGGATGCTGTCTATATCGGCTTTAAGGATGACACCAACGCGCGCCATTTTGCCGGTCTCAACTTTAACGACAAAAAAGCTTATCGTGCGCTGGATTACGCCAAGGACAAAGGGGTCAAGGTTTTTGTTGCTATCAATACCTATCCCCAACCGCAGGGGTGGGAGCGTTGGCAGAAAGCAGTGGACCTGGCCGCAGATCTCGGTGTTAATGCTTTGATCGGCGCTGATATGGGGGTGCTGGGTTATGCCGCAGAACGCCACCCACAATTAGGTTTGCACCTGTCCGTTCAGGGTTCTGCGACTAACTACGAAAGCTTGAAGTTCTATCAAGAGAATTTTGGTATCCGCCGTGCCGTGTTACCGCGGGTACTTTCCATGTCACAGGTGCGGCAAGTGGCAGCACAGAGCCCAGTTGAGTTGGAAGTCTTTGCGTTTGGCAGCCTGTGTATCATGGCCGAAGGGCGCTGCCATCTATCGTCCTACATGACCGATCAATCCCCCAATATGTGCGGAGCCTGTTCACCGGCCCATGCGGTTCGTTGGGAAGAAAAGGCCAACGGTGGGATGGAAACACGGTTGAACGATGTCTTGATCGACCGATTTGGCCCCGATGAGAAAGCCGGTTATCCAACGCTGTGTAAAGGTCGTTTCCAGGTGGAAGGGAATACCTATCACGCCCTGGAAGAACCCACCAGCCTGAATACTTTGGAACTGTTACCAGAGCTGAAAGAAGTCGGGGTTTGCGCGGTTAAAATTGAAGGCCGTCAGCGTAGTCCTGCCTACGTTGAGCAGGTGGTCAAGGTGTGGCGTGAAGCGATCGACGCCTTCAAAGCTAATCCCCAAGGCTATGCGGCTAAGTACGAGTGGATGGCGGCGCTTGATAAGGTATCCGAAGGTTCCCAAACCACTTTGGGCGCCTATTCACGCCCCTGGCAATAATTCCCGCAACCCAAGTAACAGAGAAAATAATCATGAGTTCAACGATGCAACTGTCCCTGGGGGAAAACCTGTTTTTCTGGCAGCGGGAAGATATCTACGATTTTTATCAGCGGATGCTGGAGCAGCCTCTGGATATTATCTATCTGGGCGAGAGTGTGTGTTCTAAGCGCCGTGAATTAAAGACCCAGGAGTGGATCGATCTGGCCAAAGAGTTGGCTGCCAAGAGTGATAAGCAGATCGTACTCTCCACTCTGGCTCTGATTGAAGCGGAGTCGGAACTGAAAACCCTGCGTCGCCTTTGCGATAACGGCGAGCTGTTGGTGGAAGCCAACGATATGGCTGCGGTGCAGTTGATGGCTGAGAAGAAGCTACCTTTTGTGGCGGGTCCAGCCATCAATATCTACAACGCTCGCAGCCTGCAGGCTCTGTACAATCAGGGCCTGAAGCGCTGGGTGATGCCTGTCGAACTGTCTGGAGAGACCTTGGCTGATATCAACAGCGATGCTCAAGAACTGGGCTTTGGTGATCAGGTAGAGTCAGAGGTATTCAGCTACGGCTACCTGCCACTTGCCTACTCAGCCCGTTGTTTTACCGCCCGGGCCAAAAACCTGCCCAAAGACAACTGTCAGTTTGTTTGCCTGGACTATCCCGAAGGGTTGCCGATGACCAGTCAGGAAGACCAGTCGGTGTTTACCATCAACGGCATTCAGACCATGTCCGGTCAGGTGTATAACCTGCTGCCTGAAGTGGCACAGATGGCTGACTGTGGCGTCGACATCGTTCGACTCAGTCCACAACCCGAAGGGCTTGAGCAGGTGATTGAACAATTCCGTCAGGTGATCGATGGCCAGTCCAGTCAGATCATGGCGATTCCTGCAGATGCGGTAAATGGCTACTGGTATAAGAATGCTGGTCTGGTGAATACACACCAGAGCTAAGGTTTAAAACCCAGACAAAAAAAGCCGGCGCATTATTAATAAAGCGCCGGCTTTTTTCGTATCTGACAGTTGCTTAAAACAGTTTGTTCGCCAGTCCGCTGCCGCGAGTAATAATCAGTTTCAGCAGGGGAGGGAAGCCGTCGTGATCGACGCCGTCCATCAGGTTTTTCACCTCAAGGCCCACCTCGGTGTCTCCTTCGATCATCAAGCGACGCTGGAAGAACAGGGTGTCTGGGTCCTCCTGGCGAGATGCCAGTAGAATAAATTCTTTCAGGTTGCCGCGAATGCCGGCATTTTCGATCTCGTTATCGCTGACAATCAACTGTTCGTCTTCGTAACTGAAGAACCAGCAGAGGTTGATATCGCTAATCTCAACCTTCATCCACTTGCCTTCCAGAAACTCAAAATCACCGTCTTCAAGGGGCTCTTTGAAGGCTTGTTCCATGGTTTTCAGCAATACCGTGCGCTGAAGCCCAAATGGCAGACGGCCAGCATTTCGAGCCAGTAGCATGGGCAGCTTTTTGGCCAGCTGTATCGGGGCTGGTGGCAGTGGCAAAGCACTTGGGCGAGGCAGGGTGCCAAGCGCAGGCAGTGGCGGTAGTCGATTCAACAGCATGGCGGATAACCTTTCAGTTGGTGACAGCTTCAGAGTCTGCTTCTCTAATTAAAGGTAAAGTCGTAGAACCTTGCGATTGTAATCGAGTTTTCAAGTCGCGAAAAATTCTAGCTGCTAGCTATCTTGATCCAGGCTAAATTTCGCCGCTAATCTTCACCGTCGATTTGATAAAAACACTAGATCCGATTGCGCAGGCCAAGCTCCTGGGGGTGAGGCTGCAGATAACGCTGTTTGCGGATGTAATTGGTGCTTAGATTAACGAGAAAGTGATTTAATAATGTCATGACTGCAATCAAGGGTATTTGCCCTTGGCGGTAGAGGTTGATCTGGTCCAGTAGCTGCTGCCGGCTTCGTTGATCTAGTGAACGTTTCAGATAGCCCAGCAGGTGTAGCATAACGTTGCTGTGGGTTTTACGGGTCGCCGGGCGTCTTAGCGCTTTCATCAAGTTTTCAATATAACAATCGGCCAGTCGCTGCAGGTCCGCTTTTTTCAAGTTCGCGAGTAGCTTGCCCAGATAGTGATAGATCTCCTGATCATGAGCCATCAGCAGGTACTTGTGGCGACTATGGAACTCGATCAGTGATTTTGCAGTTATCCCGTCGGCCAACAGTTGTTGCCACTGGTGAAAAGTGAGCACCCGCATAACGAAGTTCTCGCAAAGTATCGGGTCGTGTAGTCGACCTTCCTCCTCCACAGGGAGCAAAGGATTGGCTTCCATCAGCTCGGCAGCAAAAAGACCGCTTCCAGATTGGCGATGGGGATAGCCATTATCCTGATAGATCTTGACTCGCTCCATGCCGCAACTGGGTGAGTTTTTCATCAGAATGTAGCCGGCCAATTGCTGTAACTGAGGTTGCTGGTCACGGGCAAAGTCGCGAAGTGGTTCAGTTACATCTAAGTCGGGATTATCGGTACCCACAGCCCTAGGCGAATCAGGATCGCCTACCAGGCGAATGGGACGCCTAGGAACACCGAGACCGATGGCCACCTCGGGGCAAAAAGGTTTGAAGTCGAAGAACTGGGACAGCTGCTGAAGGCAGAGCTTAGATTGTTTGTGCCCTCCATTAAATCGTACGGGTTCGCCAAGCAAACAGGCACTAATGCCGACAGGGATTAAAGCGGAGTCTGGGGTAGATTGATGGCTGGCGATTAACTTCATGGCCTAAGGCTCCTGTGGATCTATTGGTATCAGAATTGTTGTGCGCCGACGGGGTTGGTTTACACTATCGTTCTTTGTCTTGATCACCGTTTTACGGAATCGATTGCTTTTTGGAGCACCCTTTTTGAGAAATTCTCGTTCCCGAACCCGACGCCCCTACCCTGAAACCATGGTGGATCGCCAAAAAGCCTGGGAAGTAGTACACCTGCTCTGGCCCTACCTGATGGAATTCAAAGGCCGAATGTTTGCTGCCTTTGGGTTGTTGGTGATGGCCAAAGTGGCCGTTGTCGCTATGCCTTGGGCGCTCAAAGAGGTGGTGGATGGACTAGACCGGATTCAGCATCAGATTATCGTTGTACCGCTACTGTTTATTGTCCTTTACGGCTTGCTTCGATTCGGGTCGGTATTTTTTAGTGAAGCCCGGGATGCGGTATTTAGCAGGATAACCGAGCGAGCCATGCGGCGAATCGTGTTGAAAGTGTTCCGCCACCTTCATGCCCTGGAGTTGGAATTCCACCTGTCGCGTCAGACTGGTGGTATCTCTCGGGATATCGAGCGAGGGGGTAATGGCTTCGGATTTCTGATGCGAATGCTGGTGTTCAATATCGTTCCAACCCTGATCGAGCTATCCCTGGTGGCGGTGATTTTGCTATTTAATTTCGGTGCTTGGTACGCCTTGATTACGGTTGTTTCAGTCTGCACCTATATCTTTTTTACCGTCCGTATTACCGAATGGCGCAATCGTTTTGTGCGGGAGATGAATCAGCTGGATTCGAAAACCAATACCCGTGCCATCGACAGCTTGCTCAATTATGAGACCGTTAAATACTTCAATAACGAAGAATACGAGGCGCTGCAATACGATGAGAATTTGGCCGGTTGGGAAGCCGCCAGATTGAAAAACCGGATGACGCTGATGTTGCTCAACAGCGGTCAAGCATTGATTATTGCGGCGGGCATGGTCGGGATGATGTGGCTGGCGGCGGACGATGTGGTGTCCGGCGCCATGACCCTGGGTTCGTTGGTGATGATCAATGCCTACGTTCTGCAGTTGTTTATGCCGCTGAATTTTTTGGGCATGGTTTATCGAGAGGTGCGCCGGGCCCTAACCGACATCGAAAATATGCTGGGGCTGCTGAAGAAGCCGCCTGCGGTGGAGGACGAGCTGAACGCCAAACCGTTAGAGGTTAACCGTGGCCGGATCGAGTTTCGTAACATCAATTTTTCCTATCAGCCAGAGCGATCTATCCTTAAAGACGTTAGCTTTACCGTCGAGCCGGGGCAAAAGGTGGCAATTGTCGGGGCCAGTGGCTCAGGTAAATCAACCCTGGCACGCTTGCTGTTCCGCTTTTACGACCTCAACAGTGGTGAGATTCTGATAGATGGCCAACCGATCAGCAAAGTGACTCAATTGAGTCTTCGTCAGTCCATTGGTGTGGTGCCCCAGGATACGGTGTTATTTAACGACAGTATCCGTCACAACGTCGCCTATGGACGCCCTGATGCAGAAGATCAGGAAGTTGCTCAGGTGATCAACATGGCGAACCTGAAGGACTTCGTAGAATCGCTCCCGGAGGGTGTTGAAACCCAAGTCGGAGAGAGGGGGCTGAAGGTATCCGGTGGTGAGAAACAGCGTATCGCCATCGCCCGGGTCATGCTGAAACGTCCTCCTATTTTGCTGTTTGATGAAGCTACTTCAGCGCTGGATAGCGAGTCTGAGCAGGCGATTGTTGGTGCCCTGAATGAGCTGGCAGAAAATCACACCAGCCTGGTGATCGCTCACCGGTTATCTACCGTCGTTGATGCAGACCAGATTGTGGTGATGGGTCAGGGTGAAATTGTCGAGCAAGGCAGCCACCAGCAGCTGTTGGCCTTGGATGGCCACTACGCACGGATGTGGAATCTCCAGCAGAATGAGCGCTGAAGCGAGATAAGTATTCAGGTCCTCCCTAAGGCCTTGATCCCAGCAATTGACGCCAAAGCCTGGTCTGAACGGGCTTTGGTGATGTCATCAAACAATCATATTGATCTCCCAGAATAGGTGTCATTCAGTTGCTCTGATTTGAAATCAGGAGATCAAGATGCATGCGATTAAACTTAGACGTACCCCCGAAGGCTATGTGGATCACCTGGATCTGGCGTTGTCCCTATGGATTATCTCCGATGGGCTTTGGGAGGAATTCGAGCAGTACGCGGATGATTGCACAAAGCCCTATCCGGGGGCGCTTTATGAAGATGACCTGAGACCCTTTGTCCACCAGCATGATCTGCAACTTCAGGCCTAGCTGAGCAAATTTCGGGACTTGCCTGGGAACTTCCTTTGGGTCAGTGATTTGCCGGGCTAAAACTAGGGGAGTATCTGCGCCTGGTTGCGAATTCGCTCCGGCAGTTCGATTTGCCATCGTCGTAATTGTGATTCACTGAACACCAACCTTCCTTGGCCCGAGGATTGAGGTATTTGCGGTAGTTGCAATTCGCCATCGAGAATTTTCATAGCCATCTCGGCAGCCAATTGACCCTGGTTGTAGGCATCCAGGGTCAGTCCCCCTGTGGTTTTGTCTGCCCCAACGGCAAACTGCCAAAAAGCAAACAATGGTATCTGGGTGTTGTTTGAACTCCAGGTGATCACCTGCGGCGCGGGGACATGGTCGCCCTGTTGGTTTCTCAGGGTGTGATAGAGCCCGACCACAATAGCATTGAAACCCTCTTTCTTAGCGTTATTGATCTTGTAGTGCCAGCGGTCGAGGTTGTCGATGAGCTCAATATGCACATCAATTGGGCCGATAAAGCGCTGGGATCTCCCTTTAAACTCTTCTTGCAGAATGGTTTTTGAGGTTGTGCCATGATCAAACAGGATCAGCACCTTTTTTAGATCCTCACCGAGGATGTTTCGCATGTAGATAATAGAGCGGTGCAAAAGCGGGCGCTCGAGAATCCCCGTGATGTTTTTTGGCAGAACTGAAAAATAGTTCCTTGGATTGTTGTTGATGCCGAGATAGATCACGGGGGTGTCGGTGGTGCCGAATCGCTTCCCAAGGTGAAGCAGCGCGTTGTCGTCGCCCAATATCACCAATGCCGGTTGCAGCTCTTGATAGCGTTGCCAGGCTAGATCGGAACGGGCTTTGTGTTCAGATAGGGGGAGTCGTTTTGTGTCCATCTGGAAAAAACTCAGCTCTACCTTATCTTCCAGAGTGTCGCGAATGGCGCGGGTGTAGTTTTTATCCCACTGATATTCGCTGTGGTAACTCTCAATGACCAGGATTTTGATGCTATCGGCGGCTAAAATCTTGGTATTGCATGTAAATATCAGTAAAAAAACTAGAAGTGAAGCAGGTTTCAATCTGGACTCCTTGTACGACAGCAACGACTTTTCAGGTCTCTTTTAACTATTGTGGCAGAGGCTGTTTTGGGTTGCCACGCCGCGACTGGATTTAAGCTACGCGCCGTGGCTGTATTTAAGCTAATAGTGACAAAGCCGATAGCTCTGAATAGCAATTATAAAAATCTGTTGGCGTAATTTTCGCTATCTTTATGTCTAACTGGCCATATATCGTTCATATTTACAGGATAGAGTAACCAAGCAATTTATCACTGGGAGCGTCCTTTGTTAGGGCGATCCATACCACGCGGATAGTTCAGAGGAACAGGTGATGGGTGCACAGGTGCGAATTTTAAGACTCAACAAATCAGGTTTGCCGCTGGCCTGGCTGAGTCGGGAACAGGCGGCGACGCTTTACGTCAGAGATCGTGTTCTCTGGAGTATTGGCGATCAGCAGTTCACCATGCGAGGTGGGTTGAACCATCTTGGCGAACGCTCATGCCTGCATTTAGCACCGATTATTGCTAGTGACGGGGACAGTAAAAGTCTGCCGTTTACCCCATTGCTCGACAATCGCCTGCTGTTCCGCCGTGATGGCCATCGCTGCATGTACTGCGGTTACCAGTTCAACGATTGCAAACTCACCCGCGACCATATTATCCCTAAGGTACAGGGCGGTGCAGATTGCTGGAGTAACGTGGTTGCCGCATGCCAACGTTGCAACCATCACAAGGGCGGCCGGACTCCGGAGCAAGCAGGCATGGAGCTGCTGGCCATTCCTTTCGAACCGAATCTATTTGAATTTATGTACTTGGCGAACCGCCAGATTCTGGGGGACCAGATGGAGTACCTGCAGGCACGTTTCTCCGGTCAGCGTAGCTGGCAGGCTGCTTGATTAGAGGGTCGGGCTGGGCTCGCTAAACAGATATCCCTGGGAATATTCGATCCCCAACTCTTCGACAATGGCTTGCACCTCGGGCGAATGCACAAATTCGGCGATGGTGGGGATATTGGCATTGTGGGCAAAGTAGACAATGGCCCGGGTTATCTCGTAGCTGGTTTTATCGGTGTCGATGTTTTTGATGTAGCGGGCATCAATCTTCAGATAATCAACTTCGAGCTCCAGTATCCGTTCGAAGTTAGAATACTCGGTGCCGAAATCATCAATGGCCAGTTGGTAACCTCGCGCTTTAAGTTCACGCAGCTGGTTGATGTGGTTTTTCTTACCTCCGGCACTGATACCTTCCAGTATCTCCAGGGTTACCCGTTCAGGGGCAATGGAGTACTGCTGTGCTTTGCGTTGCAAATAGTCGCGCAGATAATTTTGGTTCAGATCTTCTTCGGTAATGTTGATGGATAACCGGTGATTATTATCTGCCATCAGGGCAAAGCTTTGATCGATCATCCGTTGGGCGATGGCGGGCAGCAATCCTGACAGTCGTGCCGCTTTCAGAAACTGGAAGGGGGTGTAGACGGTTCCCTCCAGATCAAGGCGAGCCAGGGCTTCATAGTGACTGATTTCGCCGGTTTTATTGTTACGGATCCCTTGATAGTAAGGTTGCAGGGCATCAGATCTGAGAGCTTCGTGTAGCAGGCTGTTCCAGCGAACGTGTTCCAGACGTTGCTCCTGTTCAAACTCGTTTCCTTTGACATCGAAAATATGATAGCGGTTCTTGCCCAGCTCCTTGGCCTTCTTCAGCGCCACCAATGCTTGGCTGAAAAGGTGCTCCTGGCCGCTGCTGGCACCGTAGTTGAAGGTGACATTGAAGCCGAGGTTATCCACTTGAATCTGTTGTGAGAAGAAGTGGTGTTGAATACGGTAAATGATATTGCCGACGTTCACCAATCCCGGATAGAGCAGGGCAAATTCATCGGCATTGATGCGATAAATCTTGGCGGTAGGTTGTACCTGCGCCAAGGTCTTGGCAACTTGCTGTAGCAGTTTATCTCCTAACGGCAGACCGTAAGCTAGGTTGATAAAACTAAAGTTATTCATGTCCAGCAGCACCAGGGTTTGTATCTGACTATCGGCGTTCAGATCCAGGCTGAGGGTGCTTTTGTTCGGTAGCGCGGTGAGCTGGTCAAATTCCAGGGCGTGAATGAGCTTCTCTTCGCTGCGTTTTATTTCGGTCAGGTCAGAGAATACTGCGACGTAGTTCAGCGGTTCACCCTGAGCATCGTTGATACGAGTGATTCGGGACCATAGATGTAGCAACTCTCCATCTTTACTGCGGTTGATGAGCTCCCCATTCCAATAGCTATCGTCGCTGATGGATTGCCACATCTGTTGGTAAAACGCTGTGCTGTGTTCGCCGGATGACAATATACGCGGGTTTTCGCCTACTACGTCGGCTTGGCTATAGCCCATCACCGATTCGAAAATATGGTTGGTTTCCAAAATATTGTTATCAGCATCGGTGATGATGACGCCGTCGGAGGAGTGTCTGAGTGCCGTGCCAAGTACCTCCAGTCGATGACGTTTCTCTGTCAGTGAGCTGTTCTGTTCCTGTTTGTGCAGCACAATGCTGGTAATTGATCCTGCCATCTCCAGCAGGCGCTTATGAAACTCAGAAGGCTGACGATGTTCGAAAGAGGAGAGGGCGAAGGAGCCGATGGCCTCGCCGCTTAGGTCGCGGATGGGCACTGACCAGCAGGCACAGAGATTAAAGTCATAGGCCAGTTGTCGAAGGTTGGCCCAGCGCGGATCATTAAAGGTATCACTGACGTAAGTGGGTTGATTGCAATAAACGGCATTACCGCAGGAGCCACCACCTTCTCCCGGTTGGAGATTTTTTAATGCTTCGATACCCTCAGCGGGAATGCTGGGGGCCGCGACCACGTTGAGCAGGCCGGTGCTGCTATCTACTAACATGAGCGAAGCGACGCAGTTTGGAAGCAGCTCTTCGGCCATCAGGCACAGCTTGCTGATGATGGTGAGATGTTCAACATCGTCTGCGACTAGCTGCAATATGCGTTGCTGTAGACCGAGTATCTGGTCTAGTTGGGCGATACTGACGGGAACCTGAGAGGTTTCGGACAATAGGGAGGCTGCGGATTCCGCTGTATCGACTTTTTTTATCATTATCGTTTTGCTAATCAATCACGGCTGGAGTGGCGAAATAGTATCACTCCCCGGTGCTTCTGTCCCTTAATCAAAGGCAAGAAATGGGGCTGATAACAGCTTCTGACTCGATGAACTCATTGTAGACTATTGTTACTCCTCATCCTCGGGAACCGTTAAATTGAACTCGTGGTCGCTCTATTTGCTACTTCGTTGGTCTTTGTTGGCCGGAGACTGCGATAGCTAGAAACTTGCTCCATCTGACACACACCAGGAGTAATCAAACATGAACCAGCAACAACTCGACACACTGCATTCCGAACTGGTTTCACAGCTACGTAATGGCGACATTCTGTTTATTTCAATCAATGCTTTTTTATATAAGCAGGTGGCCAAGGGAACAGGTAGCTGGTGTTCTCACGTAGGTTTTGCTATCGAGGAAAATGGACACTGGTATGTATTAGAGAGCAAAGTTCCACGGGTCAAGAAAACACCACTCCGGGATTTTATCGGCCGTACCTGCAACGGTGAGGTCGCGGTGAGACGGTTGAAAAAAGAGCTCACACAGGACCAGATAAAGGGGTTGCAAACTGCAGCCGAAGAACGGATGGGGCAGTGGTACCATCTCGGTTTTAATTACGACTCGCCACGCCAGTACTGCTCCAAGTTTGTCCATCAGGTTTACAAGCAGGCGCTGGGGGTGAAACTAGGAGAGCTGCAGACTCTGGAAGTGCTTTTGGAGGAAAACCCACAAGCCAACGTGACGTTCTGGCGTGTTTGGTATTTCGGCATGATTCCTTGGCAGCGCCGTACGGTTACCCCCGCCAGTCAGCTGGTTGACCCGCAACTGGAGACCATCTTTAGTACCGTCTAAGCGTTTTAGTAGAGCAAAGCGAGGTTGAGTTGTGGACGGCGTGGATTGGATGTGATCGAATCTTCTGCAGAAACTGAAGTTTCAGTACCTGGAAAGGAACGCATCTGAATGACACGACCTTTTTACATGACACTTGGCGTTATCAGCCTGTTGCTGGGGCTGATCGGTGTGGTGTTACCTTTGCTGCCCACGACCCCTTTTGTGCTGCTCGCGGCCTACTGTTTCTCTAAGAGTTCTCAGCGTTTTTACCATATGCTGATCTCCAATAAACTGTTCGGACCGATTATCCGAGATTGGGAGCGAGATGGGGTTATTCCCCTGAAGGTTAAGATGGTTTCCACCACGATGATGGTGTTGATGATCAGTTATCCGGTGTTGTTTAAAGATCTTGCCTGGTGGATCGATGCGATTATGATCGGTACTGCATCAATCGGGCTGGTTTATGTCTGGAGTCGTCCATCGCTACCCAAAGCAGATATTGGCTCGTCGATAGATACCAAGGGCTGATATTATTGGTTGGGTCTGCGGCTCAACTATTTGCTTAATCGATCTGCTTTAATTGCTCCCAGGCTTTATCCGCTTCTTGCTTATATTGCTGCCAATCACCTTTTAACCAACGTTGCCGGCCCCGTTCAGCATAGAAAAGGTGGAGCTTATCGCCAAAAAATTCCCAAACCTGTCCGTCCGTTGGAATAAGGCCTTCACCGTGGCTCAGGGCGTTGGAGCAGTGACCATTGTATTCCGGGCGGTAGCGCTCTGGATTAGCGGCGAATCTATCTGCTGAATTCTGACTGGCAAAGTACCAATAGGCGTCGTTCCATTTCACAGAGAAACGGGTTTTGCCTGTAGTCAGCTGATGTTGCTTGCGAGAAATGGCTGTGTGATAGGCCACGGTGTCGACACCACCGATGGCGGTATCGGTCATAAATCCTGTGCTAACTGCCTCCGTGGCTGATACGGATAAGGAAGTGGATAGCACGAACAACGCTGTAATTATTAATCTCATTAAATTCATACCATAGTGATCCTAAAACAGTGTGTGAGCCTTTGACTTGACAGTTGTTTGGTTGTGATAGCAATAATTAGTTCAGCTTTGAGTGAGGCACCAAAATTCGATATGGCTCAAAAATAAAGCGGCCGTTCTCCTCTGGACACAAATCCACTCCGATGCTCACCCGTGTGCGATTAATGGCGTTTCATGCATTCAAGACGCAGTAGATCATTGCCTCTATGGAAGTAGTGTTTTCGGCTTCTAGAGGTGTTATATATGTCTCTAAACTAATATGTTTGGTGCAATAGTAAGTTCTGGTGAACATCTATCCATGAGGCCTGTATGGAATCTTCTGAAGCGTTGATGCAATCAAATCCCCCCAGTCCTGATCTTCCCCAGATTGAGGAAAATACTGATCAGCAACTTATTGAAACGGTTCAACAGCTTATCCATGGCAACTACATGGTCGATGCGGATACCAGCACCGAACTTGGCGAGACGATTCAGGAACTGATCCTGAAACTGAGGCAGTCCCACTCCGGCGACCTGGACAGGGTGGTAAAACTGTCGATGTGCTCCAACGAAACCAATACTTCTTCGGCTCGTCTGCTTTATCGGCTGCAGAATGTGAATCAACGAGCCCAGTCCATCGCCGCTGCCGCGGAGGAGTTGCAGGCATCGGTTAGTCAGATCCAGGATCACAGCCGTAGTGTTCGTAGTGAGAACAATGCATCGACGGCTATGATGGATGATGTTTTTCTCAGCTTGAGAGCCTCAGTCTCTTCCTTTGAAGAGATTAGGGCCTCGGTATTGGAGAATGCAGACAAGATTAACGAAATGGGAGCGTTTGCCAAAGAGATCCGTGATATGGCGGATGCGATCAAAGGCATCTCCTTCCAAACCAAATTGTTGGCTTTGAATGCATCTGTGGAAGGTGCAAGGGCTGGAGAATTGGGGGCAGGTTTTCGCGTGGTTGCCGAAGAGATGCGAACCCTTTCTGATAAATCATCCAGCGCTACCAAAAAAATTACTTCTCTGGTTGATACCTACGAAGAGCGCATGCAAAGCGTGACTAAGGCATTGGGGGTCAGTCTTAATAACGTCGATGAAGGTAAGGTGTCGATCGAGAGCGTGGACAATAAGATGACGGAGATGAAGGAGAATATCTTCCGCTCGTCTGAGAATATTTCCAATATTACCAACGCCATTCAAGATCAGAATTCAGCTACCGAAGATGTTTCTCAAGGTATCTACGAGATCGCCCAGAATACCTCTGAAAGTGTTCACAGTACCGATCAGATCGTCGACTCCATGGAGGAGCTGCAATCTTATATCGATGCCCACATCTTGAAGATCAGCGAACTGACGCTGCCCAACAAAGTGATTAAGCTTGCTCAATCTGATCACGTCATCTGGAAGAAGCGCTTGGTCAGCATGATTTGTGGCAAAGCGGGCTTGCAAGAGAAAGAGCTGGCCGACCACCACTCCTGTCGACTCGGCCAATGGTACGACCAGGTTACAGAACAGGAAATTCGATATAACTCATCGTTTAAAGATTTGCTGCAACCCCATGCCGAAGTTCACCGCCATGGTAAGCAAGCGGTTGCTTACTACAACCAAGGCAATATCGGTGAGGCGCTGAAAGAGATCGAAGCAGTTGAGCAATCGTCTGTTGAAGTGCTGCGTTTATTGCAGGAGTTGGAGACAGCTGGATAGTGGCTAAAAGCAATCGGATGATAATCTGATCTACAGAATATCGGCTCCGCGCCGATATTTTTTTGTGTCAATTTTGTATTTAATCAATGTGTTATTGCCCTGGGGATCTTTGCTCTCATTAATAACACGATAGGGGTTATATAAATGGAGAAGGTGAAGCTGAAGTCCAGGCTGATCTTAACGATGATCATGGTTGGATTGTTACCGTTGATCGTCTCTTTGGTGATCGTGGAGAATATTGCTCTAAGCGCCATTGAACAAAGAGCCTATGACCAGCTCTCCTCTCTTCGGGCAAATAAACAGAACCAAATCGAGCGCTACTTTCTTCAGATTCAAAACCAGCTCAAGACCTTCTCCGAGAGTGTCATGGTCGTTGATGCCATGAAAAGCTTCAGTCACTCTTTCAGCAACAATGCCATGTTTATTGATGAGGCAACGGTAGATAACTACCGAGCTAAAGTGGCCGAATACTATAACGCTGATTTCAAGAAGACTTTTAAAGAGCAAACCGGTCAGCAGGTTGATGTGGAACCTTTGATCCCCTCAACCGTAGACGCCATCATGGCGCAGTACCACTATATTGGAAACAATCCCCACCCGCTGGGTGAAAAGGTTAATCTGACTAGCTCTGGATCTGGTCAGCTTTATGACCGATTCCACAAAAAGTACCATCCTGTCTTCCGCAACTACCTGGAGAAGTTTGGCTACTACGATATTTTCCTGGTTGAACCGAAAAATGGAAATATCGTTTACTCCGTGTTCAAAGAGCTGGACTACGCCACCAGTCTAATCGATGGTCCCTATAGTGATACCAACTTTGCGCGGGTATTTCGGGCGACCAAAGAATCCAAGCAGCCACAACAGATCCTGGTAGAAGATTTCGAACCTTATCTTCCATCCTACAATGCAGCCGCTTCCTTTATGGGTATTCCCATTATGGAAGAGGGGCAGTTGCTAGGGGTTCTGATCTTCCAGATGCCGGTTGATAAAATTAATAATGTGATGCAAACCAGTGAAGGCTTGGGGGAAAGTGGTGAAACCTACCTCGTTGGTAACGATTACCTGATGCGCAGCCAATCCCGTTTTGTAGAAGAACCGACCCTACTGAAACACAAGGTAGACACGGTGGCGGTGCAGCGGGCGATGTCGGGAGAATCGGACACCAGTATCTTCTCCGACAATCAGGGAGAATCGGTGTTGTCGTCTTTCTCTCCCCTTAAAATAAACGGTCTGGATTGGGTTATTCTTGCCGAGATTGACGAGGCGGAAGCGCTGGAAGCGGCCACCACGGTTAAGCTTGTCGGAGTCGGACTGGCTGCTGTTGTAGTTTTAATCGTATTTTTTGTTGCCACTCGTTTCTCCCGTATCGTACTAAACCAGCTGGGGGCTGATCCTAGTGTTTTAAGTAAGGTGGCAACGGATATCGCTGACGGAAACCTGGACGCGGATATGGGCGTCGATGGTGAGCCGGTTGGCGTCATGGAATCCATGGCGAGAATGCGGGATAAACTGAAACAGCAGCTGATTGCAGATAAAGCCAAAGCCGAAGAGATTGGCCGCATCAAGCAGGCGCTGGATAAAGTCAGCTCTCAAATCATGATGGCTGATCTGGACTACAACATCATCTATCTGAACGAGGCGGCGCAACAGCTCTTTAGTGAACTCGAAGAAGAGGTTAAACAAGCGATACCCGAGTTCGATGCTAAGCGACTACTGGGTGCCAATATCGACCTTTTTCATGTGGATCCAGGGCATCAGCGGTCGTTGCTTGAGTCATTAGATAGCACTTACATGTCCGATGTCCGCGTGGGAGCGCTGCATATGCGAGTCATTGCTAACCCAGTGGTATCCGATTGTGGTGAACGTTTAGGGACCGTGGTCGAATGGCAGAATCGCACACAGGAAGTATCCATTCAGGATGAGGTCGCATCCATCGTCAATGCCGCGAAAAATGGTGACCTTGGCAACCGTATTGAACTGTCAGACAAAGAAGGTTTTTACGGTAATGTCAGTGCTGGTGTGAACGAATTGGTAGAGATTTCGGAAGCCGTTATCCAGGACGTGAACCGGGTTCTAGAAGGTATGTCTCACGGTGATCTGACCTGCAATATTGAGCGGGATTATCGAGGGGCTTTCGGTGAGCTTAAGGACAATGCCAACGCGACCGTTTACAAATTAACCGATATTCTTGAAAACATAAAATCCGCCGCAGAGGAGGTCAATTTAAGTTCAGAAGAGATCGCCTCCGGGACCAGGGATCTGGGTGTTCGCACAGATCAGCAAGCGTCCAATCTTGAAGAAACGGCATCAAGCATGGATGAGATGAACACCATCGTCAGCAACACCGCTGGCAACGCAGTTGATGCCAATGAACAAGCCAGAGAGGCGATGGATAAAGCGCGGCGGGGTGGCGATGTTATCACCAATGCCATATCGGCGATGAATGAAATCAGCGACGCCAGCAATCAGATCTCCAGTATTGTCAGTGTTATTGATGAAATTGCCTTTCAGACCAATTTGCTGGCATTGAACGCTGCCGTTGAAGCAGCTCGTGCTGGTGAGCAGGGCCGAGGGTTTTCGGTTGTCGCCAGCGAAGTTCGCAATCTCGCACAGCGTACAGCAGTCTCTGCCAAAGAGATCAAAGTGCTGATCAGTGACAGTTTGGAAAAGGTCGAAAACGGCAAGTCCGAGGTTAATACTTCAGGTCAGGCGCTGGAAGATATCATCGGCGCGGTTAGTATTGTTTCCGATACCATCGAAGGCATTGCCAAGGCCTGTTACGAGCAAAGTAGTGGAATTACTCAGGTTAATTCAGCCATTTCATCAATGGATGATATGACGCAACGGAACGCCGCACTGGTCGAGCAGACCTCGACAGCCAGCGATTCAATGCGGCAGAAGGCGGTAGAACTGAATTCGATGGTGGATTTTTTCAAGGTCGAAAAGTAGAACCGCCTGCTTCATGGATTTGGCCATTTGTGCGACTCAAATCTGTGATTTGAGGGCCCAATAGTCCAATGTGTTCTAGTGCCCGTCCTTCGGGGTCTGTATAAAACTTGCCAAATATATTAACGACCTCATAAAAAGTCAGCTGTTGCAGCCTGTAGGTGAGGTTGATAATAACTCTAAGAGCATGCAGTTTCGTTTGCTTCATCCTTAATTTTTTATTCATTCAATCAAGTCGCTCCACAGTCATTCTATGCTGTATGAACTAGCCCAATAGCACTTCAAAATAGCTCAAAAATCTTATACACATTAGAAATTAGTCTTAGATTGTATGTAATCTTGGTATAAATATGCCAATTACACTTGCTTTGAGGTGCTTTATGACTAACATTGTCGACAATCCTGGTTAGGTAATAATTTACATTGCAGGAAATAGCGGTTCGCTTGACGGCTGAAAATATGACTAACAAGAAGACCGGGCAGCTCCATCACTTACCGGAGGCTCGTGTAATAAAGTTGTAGGTTCAGAGACGTCCCATCTGCGTGAGGTATAAAAATGACAAGTCCAATCACTTTCGATCCATCCACTTCTGTTAGAACACTCCCTGGGACAGCACACAGCTACCATAGTCTTCCAAAGACTGCTGAGCTGTTTGGTATCAATCTTGATGAACTCCCTTTTTCTCTTCGCCCTATCCTGGAAGGTATCGCCCGCAATGTTGGCCAAAACGGTGTAACCGCTGAGCAGGTTCAGGCGCTTGGTGGATGGGCAGAACATCAGGGCAAAAAGCCTATAGAAATTCCTTTCACGGCAGGTCGCGTAATTATGCATGACCTGAGTGGCACACCAGCAATTGTTGATTTTGCTGCTATGCGTTCAGCGGTTCAGCGTATGGGCCTGGACCCGGCGATTATTGAGCCTTTGGTGCGTGCAGATCTTGTTATCGATCACACGGTTACCATGGATAATACAGGTAGCCCTGCTTCTCTCAGAATCAATGGAGAATTGGAAGCTGAAAGAAACAAAGAACGTTATGCATTTTTGAAATGGGGTGCGCAGGCATTTGATACCATCAGGATTATTCCACCGCAAACCGGCATTGTTCATCAGGTCAACCTGGAATATCTGGCGCAAGGTTATCTCAACATTAATGAGCTGATGGTACCGGATACCCTCATTGGTATGGATAGCCACACGCCAATGGCTAACGCTCTGGGCATCGTCGGCTGGGGTGTTGGCGGCATTGAAGCCGGAGCCTCCATGCTAGGGCAACCCATGCAAATGCTGGCACCAGAAGTTGTCGGTGTAGAGCTCACCGGAGCACTAAGAGAAGGTGTTACCGCGACAGACCTGGTGCTGACGATCACGGAAATGTTAAGAAAATATCCGGGTGGTGTTGTTGGTAAGTTTGTTGAATACATCGGTGAGGGCTGTGCCAATCTTTCCCTTCCTGACCGTGCAACCATCGCCAATATGTCTCCGGAATATGGCGCCACTATGGGCTTCTTCCCATTTGATGAAATTTCTGCTGACTATATGAGAGCAACCGGCAGGGACGGTGATCTGCCGCTCGCTTTCTATAAAGCACAGAATATGGCCTGGACGCCAGGTCAGGCTCTTCCGCGCTATACCGATCTTCTTCAGCTTGATCTATCCACGGTTGAACCGTCTGTTGCTGGTCCTAAAAGGCCTCAAGACCGATTGCCACTGGCTGAGATTGGTAACGTTTTCAGAAAAGCGGCGACTGAAGGAGAGCGCAAGCCCGAAGTCGTTAACGTTACCCCAATGAAAGCAGATGCAGCGGGTATTTTCGCACCCTTGCCTGAAAGGGAGTTAAAAGACGGTGATATCGTAATTGCCGCGATTACGGCCTGTACCAATACATCCAACCCCGGCTTGCTGATTGCGGCAGGCTTGCTTGCCAAGAAAGCAAATGAGCTTGGGATGAAAGTACCTAATGGCGTGAAAACTTCGTTCGCACCGGGGTCACCGGTTGCAACTGACTTTTTAACCAAGGCAGGGCTGCAGCAGCATTTAGATGCACTGGGCTTTAATACCGCGGGTTACGGTTGTACAACCTGTGTGGGTAATTCTGGCCCTCTGGCACCGAGCATCGAAGAAGCGTTGCAAAACCACGATATTGTTGCAGCGTCGGTTTTATCCGGTAACCGCAATTTTGAAGGTCGTGTGCATCCGGATGTTGATACCAACTTCCTGATGTCACCACCGCTGGTCGTTGCCATGGCGATGGCAGGCAATGTGAATATTGACGTGACCACACAGCCAATTGGTCAGGATGCCAAAGGAAACGATGTTTTCCTGAAAGATATCTGGCCCAGCAACGCTGAAATTTCTCAGACCATGCTTGAATGTATGGATCCGAAAGCTTTCAGAGAAACCTATGAAAACTCTCTTGATGGCCCGGATACATGGCGAAACCTGGAATCCCCTACCGGACCTGTTTACGACTGGGCTCCAGATTCGACCTACATCCAGGAAATCTCTTTCTTCGATGGTTTCTCGCTGGAAACACCTGAGGACGCACTAAACAATATCTCTGGTGCGCGTATGCTGGTGATGTGTGATGACAACACAACCACTGACCATATTTCACCGGTAAGCCGCATACGCCCGGATTCTCCTCCTGGTGAATACCTGAGTTCACAAGGCGTCGCCGATAGCGACATGACATCCCTTGGCGCACGCCGAGGCAACCACCATGTCATGCTGCGCAGTATTTTCGGCAACGTAAAAGCCAGAAACCTGTTGCTGCCTGGCACAACTGGTGCGGTAACGAATTATTACCCGTCTGAAGGTGAACCGGCGCAAATGTCTATTTACGACGCGGCTACACGTTACCGTGAAGAAGGCACGTCCACCGTTGTCTTTGGCGGCAAGCTGTATGGCACAGGTTCATCACGTGACTGGGCTGCGAAAGGGCCAGCGTTGCTGGGTGTCAGAGCGATTATTGCTGAGAGCTTTGAGCGTATTCACAAATCCAATCTGGTGGGTATGGGTGTTCTGCCTCTGCAATTACCAGAAGGTGTGACACGCGCCTCTCTGAACCTGGATGGCACAGAAACCTTCGACCTGAATGGCATTGATACCCTTGAGCCTCGCGGTGTCGTGGGCCTGACCATTCACAGAGCGGATGGTTCATCACAGCAGCTGGAGCTGACCTCTCGTGTCGATACTTCATCTGAGCTAGATCAGATACGTCATAAAGGCATCTTGCCGATGGTGTTGCGGGATATTATCGCTTCGAACAGCTAAACCGAGCTAGAAGCTAATCCGCAAGCAGAAAAAAGCCCCGAATAATCGGGGCTTTTTGATTATCACCTTATCAGTGATTAGATACGTGCAGCCGGGATAGCCTGAGGAGCAACGCTCAAGTCTTCGCTTGGTGGAGTGAAGGAAGTCAGGTTGATACCCTCAACGGCTTCTTTGTACTCTTCCAGAGTCGGGAAGCGACCCAGGATACAAGACATTACAACCATTGGAGTAGAACCCAGCAGAGATTCACCTTTCTTCTCAGCAGTATCTTCAACAACACGGCCCTGGAACAGACGGGTAG
>JAPHRD010000046.1 GCA_026196225.1 Motiliproteus sp. | reverse complement strand
CTCGATTACCGACCCAGAAAGCCAGCGCGATCGGTGAGTTGCTACCCCATAACTGGCAACCGCCTGAATCTGACACGGTGTGATGCCCGGACGCTTACGCAACCCCTTAGATTCAACCTAAAAATCAATAGCCTATAAAGTGTACAACACCCTGCTGAATGGGCTATAAGCAGCTCTGCTGCTATGTCGAACTAGCATAAAGTCGATATTGCAAAACCCTAAATTAATAACGAGAATATGCAGACACTTTGTATTAGTGCTTTGTAATTTGCAGTTGAAGGGGATTTACATGTTTTCAGGGAAAGTAAAGTGGTTTAACAACGCCAAAGGTTACGGTTTTATCCTGTCTGATAACTCTGAAGAAGACCTATTTGCGCACTACTCCTCCATTCAGATGGATGGGTACAAAACCCTAAAAGCAGGCCAACAGGTAGAATTTGAGACAACACCTGGCCCGAAAGGTACACACGCCGTCAATATTCGCCCTGTGGAAGTAACAGCTTGCGAAGCAGTTGAGGCCTAATTAGGAGCCATCCAATCAGTTTCTTAGCAGAATTGGATAGCGCCTGCGAAACTGAATAAGTAGTCGTTGTAGATACCTGACAGCTGTACTCCTTGATTGTTTTCTCTATTACGTGAATCCGTCCAAAGCAAAAAAACCCAAGCACAATGGCTTGGGTTTTTTACTGATGTGCCCTACATATTGGCGATGACTTCATCTCCAAAACCAGAACAGGATACCAAAGTAGCGTCATCCATCAGGCGCTCAAAATCGTAGGTTACTGTCTTAGCCGATATTGCTCCAGACATCCCTTTTAGGATCAAATCCGCCGCTTCGGTCCAGCCCATATGACGAAGCATCATTTCTGCAGATAGAATAACCGACCCCGGATTCACCTTATCCTTTCCAGCATACTTAGGCGCAGTACCGTGGGTTGCCTCAAAAATCGCAATATCATCGCTCAAATTAGCCCCAGGAGCGATACCAATCCCCCCCACCTCTGCTGCTAGCGCATCAGAAATGTAATCACCATTAAGATTCAGCGTAGCGATAACGGAGTACTCTGCCGGCCGCAACAAGATCTGTTGTAGCATGGCATCAGCAATAACATCCTTGATCACGATCTCATTCCCCGTTTTCGGATTGGTCATCCGGCACCAAGGACCGTCATCTAACAATTCAGCGCCAAATTCCTCCTGCGCCAGCTCATACCCCCACTCTTTAAAGGCCCCTTCGGTGAACTTCATAATATTCCCTTTATGGACCAGGGTAACCGAAGGCTTGTCATTATCGATGGCGTACTGAATCGCCTTGCGGACCAAACGCTGCGTACCTTCTTTGGAAACGGGTTTTATCCCGATACCACAATTTTCTTCAAAGCGAATTTTGGTAACACCAAACTCGTCCTTCAAGAATTTGATCAGTTTTTCAGCTTCAGCCGTACCCGCACGAAATTCAACGCCAGCGTAGATATCTTCTGAATTCTCACGAAAGATACACATATCTACGTCCTGAGGCCTGTTTACCGGGCTTGGAACTCCAGTAAACCATTGCACTGGGCGCTGGCAGACATAGAGGTCAAGTTCCTGGCGCAGAGCCACATTGAGAGAGCGAATCCCCCCGCCCACCGGCGTAGTCAAAGGTCCCTTTATACCCACAACAAACTCTTTAAAGGCTTCCAGAGTTTCATCAGGCATCCAGGTATCGGCATCGTATATTTCGGTAGCCTTCTCCCCAGCAAACACTTCCATCCATTGGATTTTCCGGCTATCTCCATAACTTTTTTTAACAGCAGCATCCACCACCTTGATCATCGGCGGGGTTACGTCATAGCCAATCCCATCACCTTCGATATAAGGAATAATTGGATATGCGGGTACATTCAGGGATTTGTCCGGGTTAACGACAATTTTTTGCCCTGATGAAGGCACCTTAATCTTTTCGTATCCCATGAGTTTATCCTTTTTATTTTTGCTTATGATTTGGTTGCTATGGTCTATCTGTATATTCCGGTCAGGCTATTTTGTCCATAATTATCAGAGAGATAATTTATACCTTGGAGAAAAAAGCAGGATCAAAAAGTCCGTGGATTAGAAATTTTACCGAGGCAACTGAAACCCTACCGTTACAAGAGTACTTGATCAGACTGTAAGTTTAGCTGGTTCCTGATGAGCCAGCAGGAATTCCAGACACTCATCAGCAGGCAGGGGTTTGCTGAAGTGAAAACCTTGGAGTTCGTCACAGCCGTTTTCTTTTAGGAAACGGACATGATCGTCGTTCTCAACACCTTCAGCAATTACAGTCAAATTAAGACTGTGCCCTAAAGCAATGACCGCCTTGGTAATAGCCTCATCATCACCACAAAGTCCAATATCAAATACAAAGGATTTATCAATTTTAAGCTTATCGATGGGCAATTTTTTCAAGTAACTAAGGGAGGAATAACCGGTTCCGAAATCGTCAATGGAAAGCTTGATTCCCAGATCTTTAAGCTGCTGTAGTTTAGCGATCGTGCTTTCTGGGTGACTCATGATAAAGCTTTCGGTAATCTCAAGCTCCAGCATATCTGCTGGCAGCCCCGTTGTTTCTAGAACCTGCTCCACTCGCTCCAATAAGGCAGAGTCAACGATTTGAGGACCGGCCAGATTGACAGATATACGAACGTTGTTAACACCCTTGGCTTGCCATTGACGTAATTGACTACAAGCCTCACGTAACACCCAGGCACCGATCTCAATAATTTGACCAGTCTCTTCAGCTAGCGGAATAAATCGGTCTGGAGGAATCATACCCTGATCGGGATGAATCCAACGCAATAGCGCTTCAACACCTATCACCGTTCGCCCATCATTGGACAATTGAGGTTGGTAATAAAGCAACAGTTCTTGACGATCCAAGGCGTAGCGAAGATCTACATCCAAATGCAGGCGTTCCTCATAGATCAACGATTGCTCAGAACTGTAGATTGCGTACTGCTTGCGACCATCCTGTTTTGCTTTGTACATGGCGATATCAGCATGCTTGACCAACGTAGTGGCATCCCCGCCATGCTCAGGATAGATCGCTATACCGATACTAACTGAAGCATAAACCTCATGATTGTCGATGTGATAGGCCTGATCCATACGACTTACCAACTTGTCTGCAAGAGCATGAATATCTTCGTGACAGTTAGCATCGTTGATGACCACGACATACTCGTCACCACCCCAACGTGCAACAGTGTCCTGCTCACGAACTAACGAACGCATTCGTTGTGCAGCTTGCTTGATTAACTTATCCCCAGCAGGATGGCCCAAGCTATCGTTAACGTTCTTAAAGTGATCGAGCCCGCAGAACAGAACAGCAAAAGGACGGCTTCGACTGTGGCTGGAGTCGATGCTCATCTGTAGTTGATTTTGCAAGCCCGAACGGTTGGGCAATTCGGTTAAAGGATCATGATTGGCCAACCAGAACAGCTGGCTCTGTACTGCTTTGTGTTCAGTGATATCCATACCAATAGAAAGTACAGCATCGGAATGGTCTCGTTGTTTTAAACGCGAATGTAGCCAGGAGATGGTTCTTTGACTGCCATCTGACGCATTTAACGTCATCTCGTGCCGATAAACATTTTTGGAACCACCGTACACCAGTTCCAACTGCACCCTATCACTGCCTATAACGAAACCAAACAAATCTTCAAAGTGGTAATTGACGCACAAGCTCTCCGGTCTTGAGATTAATAGACGGCCAAACTGATTAATACTGCGACAAAGACCGTTACGATCCTGCACTAAGATAATGGCCTGCGCATTATCCAATAGGCCGGCGACAAACTCCCGCTGCTTGGCTAATTCACGACTACTCTTGTACAATCGTAAGGTTCGGTTTTTTACCTCTCTGTTCAGTCGTTCAAGCTCATCCGTTAAAGCAACTGTACTATCGGCCAGCAAGCCAAGCTCATCTTTTCGTCGCTGCTTCAGTACATCACCAGATTTTTTTAACATGGTGCGGACAAAATCAAAATCATGATGTGCCAACGATGGAAGCGCAGACGCAACTAAGGACAAGGCCCTAAGAGAAGGTTGTAGAAACATCGCCAATAACAAGGCACTTAGTAATAACGAAAACCAAGTAACCGCTAACAATTGAATGTTGTTTTGGCGAATCATCTGATAGCTTTCGGTCACCTCCTTTAGCAGGATCCAGTAAGCAGCTCCTTCACTTTTAAAATGTTCAAGCGGAATCAACGCCATACTATAGCGCCGACCATTTTGTTCGATAAAATACTGCCCAGCACCGGAAAACGCTTCAGTGTAACTATATTGCTGCAGTAGACTTTGCCAGTGAGATCGGTTGCTAAGCGCAGAAATATTTAGTTTCCATAAGCCCATATCTGCCGAACTACGATCGCCCGCTGACACTAATACACCTATATCCCATCCCGCAGTCCGATTAACTCTAACCACCACATCAGCAATTGAAGTATCAACTGCAATCGCTCCGACCCCCTCCGACAATAACAAAGGAATAGCAGCTGCGACTCGGCAATCCGTAGCGCAACTCAAATCAACTGAAGGCTCTTCTTTTTGTTGGGCTATGGCACTTAGAGTAGAAAGGTCCGACCCTTCATTATCGTTGTCGAATATTTTTTTATTTTTCGGGGCAAAAACTGCTATCTTTTCAACAGATGATAGCAAGGTCAGGTTAGAGAGGTTGCCGCGCACTCCAGCTAGTAAGCTATCCAGACTACTCGAACCATCATCTGTTTCAGCCAACAAAGCCAGGTACTCAGCCTGCTGGATCAAGGCTTCCTGTATTTGTTTAATCTGGCCATTGAGTTCGTTCAGACTTTGCTGTTGCAACCGTTTTTGCTCAAACTGAAGCTGCCGCTCCTGCTGATAGTAAGCGGTCCAAGAAACACCAACGGCGATAAAGAAGAATACAACCGCAAGCAAACGGAACAGTTTCCATTTGAGGCTTAAAAATTCCTTCTCAGCATAATTACCCATCGACTAATCCTAGTTATTAGAATCGGTAAGAAGCTTGGAACAGGAATAGATTCCAATCTTGTTTTAAACTGACTGGATTGGGGTTATCCAGACTGGATAACCATGCGGTGCCATCCACGTGATGTACTTCACCACGCAACAATAAGTTAGGAGTAGGTTTGTAACCCACACCTATTGTCCAATCCTTGGCGAATCGCTGGTGTGCTGGTAGGCCTGTTAGGCTGTTAAACCTGCTACCATCTTTATCATTCTTATCTGCGATAACTTCGTCATACCTAGCGAATAAGGTCCACTTATAGTTTAGTCTTAAATCGGCTTGAACGTAAAAAGCTTCTACAACATTTTTGGGCTGTGTAAATATGCCACCAAAATCTTTCCTTTCTACTGTTTCCTGTACTAATTCTGCGGTAAGACTAATGTTTTCATTGTTTAATTGTACGGATATCCCTATTAGATTAAGATCAACCAGACCGGTAGAAAATGGGTCAGAACCTCTGCCATCAAAATCAGAGCTCGCATCTACCCAAGTAAACCCGAATCTAAATTGTCCACCATTATGCTCATATAGAATTCGGCTCAAAAACATTTCTTCATTAATAAATTGGCCATCCCAATCACGCCCAAGCAGAGCTAGCTCGGAATCCCTTCCTACCTGGGGCCTTCCAAACTGAACGTTAAATTGCAGGTCCCCCGGCCCTAATTCAGAATGTAAATAGGCTCCTACCCCGTCAGAAGACAACAGGAGTTCTCGAATTCGATCCTGATAGATTGACTGTGGTAGTAGTGCACTGGGACGTGTAAAGGCAACATCTCGAGTTTCATTATAGAAACCAATTGTATTTTTGATTCTGCCAACTCTAATACCAGCTTGCATTCTACTATCCTGAATGGCTGCCCAGTCAGCAAACAAATAATCTATATTGGTATCTGCATCGTCTACTTCACCGGCCCAACGAGAAAGGGCCTGCCCACTAACGCTAACTTGATTAGTCCACTGATAATTAGCATTGAATCCTAACTCTCGAAAACTAAAGCTACCATTGCTATTAGATGACCTTCCAAAAAAATTATTTCGGTCGCTAATGGACCAGCCTTGGGTTAGATAGCCTCCCCACTGCCAAGCACTACTTTGATCACCATCCGTCTCCGCTCTAGCTATTACTGCAAATATCACCAAGCTAATAGCGAAGCAAACTCTATTCAACATCCACATACTTAACTCCAGAGCTGCCAATTCCATCGGCGACATAACCAATTGCACCAGGTGTCTGTGCAATAGCTTTTAACATTGCGGACTCACTTTCTATCTGTTTCGGAACTTTACCGATACCAGAAAAAATCATCCGATCCCAAATCTGTCTTAATCGGTAAGGAAATACACCGAGAGCTCTTTTACTGAACAGCTGATGAACAGGATTGTTATCAGGTAATACAAAGACACGAACAGGCGAACCGTCTTGCCAACGAGTTAATCTCAGAGTAAAGATAGATCGAAGCGTACTACGGCTAAGATTTTCTACGCTAACAGAGGGGTGGACAATAACCTGCGGAGCCACTTCTGGAGAGGCATTAGCCGACTGTATCTTCAGCAAGCACACCAAAAGCAGCATTGATAATGAAGCTGTGGCTGATTTTCTAGAAAGAGAATGAAGCATCCTGCTAGAAGATTTCCTTTTATGATTAACCCGACAGTGGCTATCAGATATTAACTTATTTTAGGAGATTTTAGTTATAACTCACTAATTTTCAATCATAAAAAAAAGGGCAGCCTTAGCTGCCCTTTTTAGCAATTGTTTTTTAGTACTTTGGTCTTACCAACCAGTCACTTCTTTCAGTGCTGAACCGATATCAGCCAGAGAGCGAACAGTCTTAACACCAGCGTCTTCCAGAGCCGCAAACTTCTCGTCTGCAGTACCCTTACCACCGGAGATGATCGCGCCAGCATGACCCATACGCTTGCCTGGAGGTGCAGTTACACCAGCAATGTAGGATACAACAGGCTTAGTCACGTTAGCTTTGATGTAAGCTGCAGCTTCTTCTTCAGCGGTACCACCGATCTCACCGATCATTACGATCGCTTCGGTCTGTGGATCGTTCTGGAACATTTCCAGCACATCGATGAAGTTAGAACCAGGGATTGGGTCACCACCAATACCTACACAGGTAGACTGACCGTAGCCAGCATCTGTAGTCTGCTTAACCGCTTCGTAAGTCAGAGTACCGGAACGGGACACGATACCTACCTTGCCAGGCAGGTGGATGTGACCAGGCATGATGCCGATCTTACACTCGCCAGGAGTGATAACACCTGGGCAGTTAGGGCCGATTACACGAACACCCAGCTCATCGCACTTAACCTTGCACTCCAGCATGTCCAGAGTAGGAACACCCTCGGTAATCACGACAATCAGGCTGATGCCAGCGTTTGCAGCTTCCAGTACAGAGTCCTTAACGAAAGGCGCAGGTACGTAGACTACAGATGCTTCAGCACCGGTCTGCTCAACAGCTTCAGCAACAGTGTTGAATACAGGCAGACCCAGATGCTCTTGACCACCTTTGCCTGGAGTTACACCACCAACCATCTTAGTGCCATAGGCAATGGCTTGCTCAGAGTGGAAAGTACCCTGGCCACCAGTGAAACCCTGACAGATTACTTTGGTGTCTTTATTGATCAGGACGCTCATTATTATTTACCCTCCGCTGCTTTAACCGCTTGCTCAGCCGCATCTTTCAGGCTGGTTGCAGCGATGATGTCTAGTCCACTATCGGCTAGAACCTGAGTACCCAGTTCTGCATTGTTACCTTCAAGGCGAACAACTACAGGAACTTCAACACCCACTTCTTTAACAGCAGCGATAACACCTTCGGCGATCAGGTCACAACGTACGATGCCACCGAAGATGTTGACCAGTACGGTCTTAACTTTGTCGTCAGACAGGATGATCTTGAATGCTTCAGCAACACGCTCTTTGGTTGCACCGCCACCTACGTCAAGGAAGTTGGCAGGGAAACCACCGTGCAGAGCAACAATATCCATGGTTCCCATGGCCAGACCCGCACCATTAACCATGCAGCCGATGCTTCCATCCAGAGCTACGTAGTTCAGCTCCCATTTAGCCGCATGAGCTTCACGCTCATCGTCCTGCGAAGGATCGTGCATTTCCTGAACGTCTTTATGACGATAGGTAGCATTGCTGTCGATAACAATCTTTGCATCCAAGCAATGCAGATTGCCCTCATCGGTAATTACCAGAGGGTTGATTTCTAGCAGAGCCAGATCTTTTTCCTGGAACATTTTAGCCAGACCCAAGAAGATCTTGGTGAATTGGCCAATCTGTGGACCTTTAAGACCCAGCTTGAATGCCAGCTCACGGCCTTGATAAGGCTGCGCGCCGGTCAGAGGGTCAACAGTTGCCTTAAGGATCTTTTCAGGAGTTTCCTCAGCAACCTTCTCGATCTCTACGCCACCTTCAGTAGACGCCATGAAAACGATACGACGTGTGGAACGGTCTACAACCGCACCAAGGTACAGTTCCTGTGCGATATCGGTGCAGTTTTCCACCAAAATCTTGCTTACAGGCTGACCATTTTCGTCAGTTTGGTAAGTTACCAGGTTCTTACCCAGCCAGTTAGCAGCAAACGCCTGTGCTTCGTCGGCACTATCGACCAACTTAACACCACCAGCCTTACCACGGCCACCGGCGTGGACTTGGGCCTTAACAACCCACTTGTCACCACCAATTTTTGCACATGCCTCGGCAGCAGCTTCCGGTGTATCAACCGCGATACCGGAGGATACAGGCAATCCGTATTGGGCAAACAGTTGTTTTCCCTGATACTCGTGAAGATTCATGCTTTTGATCCGTTGTGTTATCAAAATTTACTGGAAGCAGTTCAAATACAAACGTCTGAACTGCGTGATTGCGTAACCAGTACGCCATCATTGAAAAGGCCACCTTGCGGTGGCCACAGGTCTTTATTAGCGCTTCTTACGGTTCGCTACGTGGATAGCGTGTCCGTCTACCGCTAGAGCTGCCTCATGCACGGCCTCACTCACAGTGGGGTGCGCAAATACAGTCAGCTGCAGATCTTCAGCAGAAGAT